>JAADEV010000011.1 GCA_013153295.1 Aquificota bacterium
CCAAAAAACTTATAAAACACAGGATACAGGAACATAGATATTGTGCCAAATATTGTTACCGTTGCCACAGCCATTGCGGCGTGGTGCATTTCAGCCCTTACCACAGGTGCAGTAGCCAATACGGCGGAAGCCCCACAGATTGAACTACCGGAAGCGATTAGATAACCCATTTCCGGTTCCAGTTTAAATACTTTTTTGGAAACCCACACACCAAACAGAAAGGTTGACACAAGCATTACAGTATCAACAATAAGCCCAACAATACCTACATCTATAACATTTTGGAAGGTTAACCTAAAGCCTAAAAATACTATAGCTACCCTAAGTATCTTTTTTAAGGAAAAGATAACACCCGGTTTTAGTGTTTCTGGTAATTTCCAGATATTTCCTATTAAAACCCCTACAAGGATAGCTACAATAAGCGGGCTAAAGTTTACAGTTTCCTTTACTATCTGTAATGATGATATAAATGTGGATATAACCGCTAAAACTACGGTGAAAGCTATTCCGGGAATGTATTTAACCAATCTACTCCACCCCTTCTTATACTGTATATATAAAAATGGTATTTGTATATCTGGTATAAATCCAATTGGAAATTTTTATAAAGATATTGAAAAATTAAAAAGAGGGGCTTTACGCCCCTAAATTTAACCCCTAAAAGTTCCAGTCAAGGGATATACCGATTGAGTTTTGGGAGTTTTTGGCGGAAACACTGCTGTTGGGGTATGCGGAGGTTTGGTCGTAGTATGTTCCAGTTGTTGTTATTTCTTTTTCCAATGCCCTTACATAGGACACATTAACAGTAAAGTTCTCTGTAAAGTGGTATCCAAAGCCAAGGGTTATGTGGTGTTCTGTTATAGCTGGGAAGCCTACCAGATTAAACCACTCAAGGTTGTAGTCTGGAAATGGTGCTTTAAGGTCTGGAATATTGTTTAGGTGAAGTGTGTTTAGGTCTGATTTACCCCTAATTGGGGATTTTCCGTAGTTATAACCTGCCCTTAAAGCCAGTCTCGGTGTTATTTTATACTCTCCACCTACAGCGAATACCCACTGGTCTTTCCATTTAAACTGTTTGTATCCTTCAGCGTCAGACCAGTTTATCCATCTTATATCAAAACCGAATTTAAGGTTTTCTATCGGTCTAAACCCTACCCCTACAGATATTTCCTGCGGTTGCTCCAACTTTATATCCTCAAACTTACCGTCCCCATCACTGTCAAACACCTTTTCATACTTCATTTTTACACTTGATTGGTAGTAAGCCCCTAAACAGATATTGTGTATTGGCTTGTAGTTTATACCTACAGAAGCCCCTATACCGTAGCTGTTTGACTGTCCCCCCCCTGCGTTCCAACAGGTTGCTGGGTCGTTAATATCCCTACACAGTGTAGCCCCTATATCCAGTGAACCCCAAGCTAAATGTAAAGCTCCCCCTAAAGACAGCTTTTCGTTAACCTTGTATCCAAGGGCTGGGACTATACGCATAAATTGTAAAGATGTATGCATATTAGCTAAATCCTGATTATTTTTATAGTCAACACCCATACCTGATACACCGTAAGCCCCAAGCCCAAGAACCAAGTTATCAGAAATCTGATTGGTAATGGCGATTTCTGGTATTGTAAACATATCAGCATCACTTGTGTGGTAAGATGCAGGTCTAGCTCCGATGGAGGATTTTGCTTTTACAGTGGGCATAAACAGGATACCACCGAAGCTGATGTTAAAACCCCTTTGTCTACCAAGCCAGCCGGGGTTTCTAAATATAGAGTCTGTAGGTTCAAGGCATATCCCTGTCCCAAGTCCACCCATAGCCCTTGAGGCAGGGGATACACCTATCATATTGTCCCCATTTGTGGCTGAAGCTACACCTACAAAGGAAACAGAGAGTAGAACAGCAGAAGTTAAAGCCTTTTTCATATTGCCACCTCCTATACAGTATATATATTTTTATAGTTAGTATATACAATATACAAAAACATACTGTATATAAGGTTGTCAAACGCTAACCTTACTTGATAGAGGTGGCTGTGTGGACTATTATTTAGAAAGGGGTTTTAGATGGATTATATTATTGTTGGTTTAAGTGTATTTCTATCTTTACTTTATCTAATTAGAAGGATAAGAAGGGAGATAAAGATGGGGCAGTGTGGTGTCTGCCCCCTTTCCAGTGGTTGTAAAAGGGATTAACAGGAGAAGGAGTTTCCGCAACCGCAGGAGTTTGCGGCGTTTGGGTTCTTTATTGTAAACCCTCCACCCATAAAATCCTGCACATAGTCAAGTGTTGCACCTTCTATGTAAGGGGCAGAAAATTCATCTATTGCTATCTTTACACCGTTTTCCAATTCTACCACTTTATCGTTTTCCTCTATAGCTTCATCAAAGCCCATTGCGTATTGGAAACCTGAACAGCCTCCGGGAACAACCCTAACCCTCAGTATTGGGTTTTGTATACCCTGTTCATCTGCAATTCTTTTAATCTCCTCTGCCGCCGTTTCTGTAATATTAAAGTTTACTGTAGACTGCATCTTTAAACCTCCTGATTTTTTTAGATAGTCAACATATACCAGTTTAACCCCTTTTATTATGATTATAGTCAGAAGGACATAAGGTATAAAAACTGTGGTATAGATATGTTGTTAAACCCTGCCATACCGTCCATAAGTTTCTTTATAAAGTTCTGTTTATCCCCAAGGTGGATTATTAATACCGGCTTTCCTTCTAATTTTGCCAGCTTTTTTGCCTCTTTTATCGCATCTTGCACATTTCCTATTTTGTCAACCAGTCCTATCTCCTTTGCCTGTCTTCCTGTAAAAATCCTACCGTCTGCATACTGTTTTAACTTTTCCATCTTTACAGGTCTATACTTTACTATATCCTCTAAAAACTGGTTGTGAACATCTTTTATAGCTGTTTCAAGTAGTTTCCTTTGTTCAGGTGTAAGTTTGTTGTTAGGGTAGAGTATATCTTTGTTCTTTCCACTTTTTATATTTTCCATCTCTACACCTATCTTTTCCATCACTTTGGAGATGTTTATATGCTGGATTATTACACCTATAGACCCTGTTATTGTCCCACCGTTGGCGTATATAACATTGGCAGGGATACTTATATAGTATCCCCCTGATGCGGCAACATTACCCATTGATACAACAACTGGCTTTTTCTTCCTTAGTTTTTCTATTGCAGAGTATATCTCCTGTGATGCCCCTACAGCTCCACCGGGGCTGTCCACCACTATAACAACAGCTTTTATAGATTTGTTATTCTGGGCAGTTTGTATATGGTCTATTATAGGCATATACTCAGATATAACCCCTTTTATCTGTATAACTGCTATTTTGGGGGAGGCTTTAAAGGACAGATAACTTAAAAGGTAAAGTAGCCCTACAAGTATACCTATCCCTATTGCTATCTTTTTTTTCATCTGTTTTTCTCCTTAGACCAGTGATTGTGGAATTGGGATAAAGTGTAGCTTTGGTATTTTTCTTATTTTTATTCTGTTTGATAATAGGTGTCCTATGTATCCACTTTTTTGGTTTAGCTCTTCTGCTACCTGTTCCACATCTTTTAGGGCTGTGATATACACATCAGACTTTGCTAAATCTGGAGATGTGTCAACCCTTACTATGGTTATCATATTATCTTGTAGTGGCATATCGTATATAAATATCTCACTTAAAGCCTTTTTTATCCCTGAGTTTACCTTTTCAGATTTGTGTGGTTTTGCCATTATATTATCTCCTTGTAAACATTTATGTATATTTCTGGAAAATGGCTTTCTACAAAGTTTACCACCGTGTCTATAACCTTTTCCGCCTGTCCCTTTTCAGGGGCTACAGTGGTTATTACTAAAACAGCTGACTGCCATAAATCCTGATTTCCAACTTCTGCCACAGCTACATTAAATTTTGCCTTTAGCTTTTCCTTTATAGATTTTAATACCATTCTTTTTTCTTTCAACGAGGAGGAAAAGGGTATATGTATATCTAAAACCACATTTCCTATAAAGAAACTTGCCTCTGTGTTTTGTATCCCTGTCATTCTTCCAATCTAACCTCCACACTAAGGCGGTGGGCTTCAAGTCCTTCTGCTGTGGCAAGCTGTCTTGCAGGTTTCTCAACCTTTTTAAACCCTTCTTTAGACACATATATTACAGAAGACCTTTTTATAAAGTCATAAACCCCAAGTGGCGATGAAAACCTTGCCGACCCCCCTGTAGGTAGGACATGGTTTGGTCCAAGGACATAATCCCCAAGTGGCTCTGTTGCATACTGCCCTAAGAATATAGCCCCTGCGTGTTTAATCTTACCAAGTAGGCTAAAGGGGTCAGATGTTATTACCTCAAGGTGTTCCGGGGCTATGTAGTTTGATACCTCCACTGCCGTTTCAAGGTCATCTACTATAAAGGCGTGTCCGTATGTGTCCAGTGATTTTCTGGCTATCTCTTCCCTTGAGAAACCTTTAAGTAGTTTGTTGTATAAAATATCCTTAACGGAGTAAGCTAAATCCCCATCTGTTGTAATAAGTATGGAAGCGGCAAGCTCGTCGTGTTCCGCCTGTGATAGCAAGTCAGCGGCAACCCATTCTGGTTTTGCTGTGCTGTCAGCGATAACAAGTATCTCCGATGGTCCTGCAATACTGTCTATATCCACATACCCGTAAACATTTTTCTTTGCCAATGCTACAAATATATTACCGGGACCGACTATCTTATCCACTTTTTTTATACTTTCTGTCCCAAAGGAGAGGGAAGCTATAGCCTGTGCTCCTCCCACTTGGTAAACTGTGTCTATACCACAGAGATACGCCGCCGCAAGGGTATACCTGTTAGGCTTTGGAGATGTTATTACTATCTCACCAACTCCTGCTACTATAGCTGGAACAGCATTCATAAGAACTGTTGATGGGTAAGCCGCCTTTCCCCCGGGGACATAAAGCCCTACCCTCTCCATAGGGATAACCTTCTGCCCCAGTATTATCCCCTCTTTTTCTTCTTTAAAAAAGGACTGTTCAACCTGTGCTTGATGGAACTCTTTGATACGGTTGTATGCAAACTGTAATGCTTCTTTTGTCTCCCTATCAAGGGAGTTAAATGCCTTTTCTAATTCTTCAGGGGGGACTTTTATTGTTTCAGGTGTTAGCTTTACACCATCAAACTTCTCTGTATAGT
>JAADEV010000054.1 GCA_013153295.1 Aquificota bacterium
GGAATATCGCCTCTTTTGAACCGTTTGAGGGTATAATCTCCCTATCTGGGTCAAGGTAAACACCAAACCTGTTTTTAAACCATTTTGATACCGCTTCCCTTAAATCCCTTCTCCCAGCTACAGATGGATACTGGCTTACTTCTGGCACAGCTTTTATTAACGCTTCCCTTATCTTAGGGTCTGTAGGTTCCTTCGGGTCTCCAGTTCCAAAGTCATATATTTTTACACCCTTTTCCTTAAGCTGGTTTTTTATCCTTACCAACTCTTCCATAGGATAAGGCTTAAGAGCCTTTATAAGACTGTTCATTTTTTACCCCTTTTACCAAAGTGTTTCCTTTAATATTTTGACCTTTTTTTTATCTCAAAAAAAGTGGGAGTTTGTATTATAATTAATATTTCACAGATACCATCGGAGGTCTAAAAGATTGGAAAAAATCAAGGCTTTAAAATGTAAAGAGTGTGGAAAGGAATACCCTGTAGAGCCAATCCACGTTTGTGAGTTTTGTTTTGGACCTTTAGAGATAGAATATGACTATGATTATATAAAAAGTATTATCTCAAGGGAAAAGATAGAAAACGGTCCTAAAAGCCTCTGGCGGTATGTAGATTTACTACCTGTTGATAACCCTACAGTTGGGCTTTCTGCCGGTTTTACACCACTTATAAAGGCGGAAAAGTTAGGGGAGAAACTTGGGCTTAAGAACCTTTATATAAAAGATGACAGTGTAAACCACCCTACACTCTCATTTAAAGACAGGGTTGTGGCAGTAGCCCTTTCAAAGGCTAAAGAGTTTGGTTTTGACACAGCCGCCTGTGCATCAACAGGAAACCTTGCAAACTCTGTAGCGGCAAACGCCGCCGCCTCAGGAATGAACTGTTATGTTTTTATCCCAGCTAACCTTGAAACTAACAAAATAATAGGTTCATTGGTATTTAACCCTACAGTTGTGGCGGTGGAAGGAAATTACGATGATGTTAACAGACTGTCCTCTGAAGTGGCAAATGAGTTTGGCTGGGCATTTGTTAATATAAATGTTAGACCTTTTTACTCTGAAGGGTCTAAAACCCTTGCCTTTGAGGTTGCGGAACAGCTTGGTTGGAAAGCCCCAGATGCGGTGGTAGCACCACTTGCCTCAGGTTCACTTTACACAAAAATCTGGAAAGGGTTTAACGAATTAAGGACAGTAGGATTAATCTCAGATAATCCACCGAGAATGTATGGGGCACAGGCGTCAGGTTGTAGTCCAATCTACAAAGCATTTAAAGAAGGTAGAGACTGGATTAAACCTGAAAAACCTGACACCATAGCAAAATCTATAGCCATAGGAAACCCTGCAGATGGACCTTACGCAGTGAAGGTTGCAAAGGAAAGCAACGGAGATATGGAGATAGCAACCAACGAAGAGATTATAGAAGGAATTAAGCTACTTGCAGAAACAGAGGGAATATTTACAGAAACAGCAGGGGGAACAACAATAGCTGTCCTTAAAAAGTTTGCAGAGATGGGGGCATTTGACCCAGAGGAGGTTGTGGTAGCATACATCACAGGGAACGGATACAAAACAATGGAAGTCCTTGAGGGACACCTTAACACACCTATACATATAAAGCCCTCCCTACACGAGTTTAAAGAAAAGGTTATAGGGGAAAAAGTAGCAAAGTAAAATAGGAGGAATAGAAAATGGCAATAACAGTAAGAATACCTACAGCATTAAGAAGAATAACACAAGGTCAAGGCGAAGTTCAGGTTGAAGCCTCAAATATAGCAGAGCTTATAGACGCCCTTGAAAGGGAGTTTCCCGGAATAAAAGAAAGGCTTGTAGAGGAAAATGGGGAGATAAGAAAGTTTGTAAACCTGTTTGTAAACGACGAAGATATTAGATTTTTACAGGGAAAGGATACACCTTTGAAAGACGGTGATGTGGTAGCAATAATCCCTGCTATAGCTGGGGGTTTTGGGGGTTAAAAAATGGAGGCTATAAAGCTAAAGCTAATATACCCAGAAGACAAAATAAAAGAGCCTATTCTCAGTAAAGTATGTAAAAACTTTGATGTGGAAATTAACATTAGAAAGGCAAATGTTACAGAAAATATAGGCTGGCTTGAGCTTGAGCTTGCTGGAGATGAAAACCAGATAGAAGAAGCAATAAAGTATATGCAACAGCAGGGCATAGAGGTCTCACCACTTGAAGGACAGGTCTTTATGGAGTAGGGGGTGAATTACAAGGTAGCGGTAATAGATATAGGCACTTACTCAACAAGGCTGTTAATCTCAGCTGTCCATATAAAAGACACACTGGAAGAAACATTAAACAGTATAGAGGATATCTTCTCCGTAGGACGGATTACAGCCCTCGGCA
Organism: Aquificota bacterium; assembly: GCA_013153295.1. Taxonomy (GTDB): domain Bacteria; phylum Aquificota; class Aquificia; order Aquificales; family Hydrogenothermaceae; genus Persephonella_A. Next base: position 2,361 of record JAADEV010000054.1, read on the forward strand.
GGAGACTTAAAGAAACAGGCTACCTACAGGAGGAGGCTGTAAAAGAAGTCCTATCCACCATTAAAGAGTATGTATTAATCTGCCAACAGTATGAGGTAGAGAGGATACTTGGTTTTGCCACACAGGCTTGTAGGGAGGCTAAAAACGGGGAGGAGTTCCTACAGCAGGTAAAGGAGCTTGGGGTAGATGTTAGGCTAATATCAGGGGAGGAAGAGGCAAACCTGTCGTTTTTAGCAACAGCCTACGGTGTAAAGCCAGACAGGGAGTTTGTGGTTATAGACCAAGGTGGCGGTTCAACAGAGTTTGTTTTAGGGGATAAAGAAAAAACATACAAAATGAAGGATTACAAATCCTTCCCATTTGGTATAGTTAACCTTACAGAAGGCTTTATAAAATCAGACCCACCAAAAAAGAAAGAAATACAAGGAATGAAACAGTTTTTAACAAAAAACTTTGAAAAGATAAAACATTTTAAAGAGGCTGACGATTTTATAGGTTTAGGTGGAACAATAACAACACTAGCGGCACTGGAAAACAACATATTCCCATACTCATCTGCAAAAGTCCACGGTAAAACCCTTTCAAAACAGGCTGTAAAAAAGTGGTTAAACAAGCTGTCAAGTATGACACTTGAAGAAAGGAAATCTATACCTATAATAGAAGACAAAAGGGCAGAGGCTATAATATCAGGTATAGTAATATTTGATACTGCCCTTGACTACTTTAAAAAAGACAAAATAACAGTTAGCGATTGGGGACTTAGGCACGGGGCTGTAATAAAAAATGTAATGGAAAGGTTCAATGTTTGAGATAGTTAGCGTTTCTGTAGGATTTATACTTACACAGGTTTTTGTGTTTTCCCTTGGATTTCTGTATATGGTAGATTACAGGGCGAGGGTTTCTGGCACACCTTACAGATTTTTACATATATCTGCCACTGTAGTTTTACTCCTTTTACTCCTTTTAGTTCTACTAAAAACAGGGAAGTTTGTAGTTTACAACAGTTTCCTAAGTGAGAATAAGGATTTAGCCTTTAGATTTTTAACAGTGGGAATAGTGTTTGGACTTATAGCCTTCCCATTTACCCTAAGGTTCTCAACCAGATTGCTAATACCACAGAGCAGACTGTAAAACACCAATACCTAACCTAACTCATTTTTTTCCCACCTGCATCACCGATAGAATACTCCAAACGGAAGGAGGAGACGATGGGAGATAAAAAGCCTGAAATATTAGCACCTGTAGGACATTACGAAGGGTTGTCCGCTGTTATAAAAGCTGGGGCAGACGCCATATATATGGGCGTTGGGAAGATAAACCAGAGGGCTTTAAAGAAAACATTTGATATACAGGATGCAAAGGAGATAAGAAAAATAACCAAAGACGCAGGGGTAAGGCAGTATATAACCTTAAACTCTATAGTCTTTGAGGAGGATTTACCATACATAGAGGAGCTTTTACACCAGCTTAAGGATATTGGGGTTGATGCGGTTATAGGCTGGGATATGGCTGTAATATCAAAATCCCTTGAGCTTGGGATAGAAACCCACCTGTCAACAATGGCGTCAGTATCAAACTCACAGGCGGCTAAGTTTTACCAAAACTTAGGGATAAAAAGGATAGTCCCTGCAAGGGAGGTTAGCTTAGAGGGACTAAAAAAGATAAAAGATGAAACTGACCTTGAGATAGAGATATTTGTCCACGGGGCGATGTGTATGGCAATCTCCGGCAGGTGTTTCCTATCCCACGAAATATTTGAAAAATCTGCAAACAGGGGGGAATGCTACCAGATATGCAGACACGAGTTTGATGTGAAGATAGTCTCCAAAAACACAGGAACAGAGCTTGAGTTAGGGGAGGATTACATACTATCAGCAAAGGATTTAATGACACTTAACTTTGTGGACAGGTTAATGTGGGCAGACAGCTGGAAGATAGAAGGTAGAAACAAAAATGTAGATTACGCCTATATGGTTGTATCAGCTTACAGGGAGGCAAGGGACAGGATACTTAACGGTGAGTGGAACACAAAGGGCTGGCAAGACCTTTTAGACAAACTTGAAAGGGTATACCACCGTGAGTGGGACAGTGGGTTCTACTTTGGAAAAGGTGGCTTTGGTCTAAATAAATCTATAGCAAAAGAAAAAAAACTTTTCGTTGGAGAAGTGGTAAAATTTTATCCAAAAATAAAGGTAGCCGAAGTAAAAATTATAGACCACCCTATCTCCATAGGGGATACAATACATATAATAGGTAAAAAAACAGGATTAGTAAGACAAAAAGTATCCTCTATGCAGGTAGATAGGAAAAACATACAAAGGGCAGACAGGGGAATGGTTGTAGGATTAAAAACAGATGAAAGGGTCAGGGTCGGGGACAAAATATACCTTATAACACAGGTAGACCAGCTACAGGAAGAACAGATGGCAATAACAAAATAAAAGGGAAGTTCCTATGAACAAACCTTTATGCCAGTTTTACGAAAAGGTAAAGGACAAACATAAACTTGACCCTGACGAGTTTAAAACCCTACTTAACATAGTTAGGAAGGAGTTTTCATTCCTTATAGAAAAAAATATCCCCCCTATCCCAGAAAATTATGAAAAATGGTTCTATGTTTTTTGCCATATTATAGAAAACAAAAAAGATGCAAATGATTATGAAATCATAGGCTTATACAAAGAATTTTTTGATGATGAAGATATAGTTTTAGAAGATGAAAAAGATAAAAGGGAAATATCCCAAAAATTTAAAGATGTTGCAAGTAAAATAGATAATGCTATAAAAGAAA
>JAADEV010000097.1 GCA_013153295.1 Aquificota bacterium
AGTATCTAAAAGGCAAAAAGGTAAAAATACTAACCCTTTCCCTAAACTATATTAACTCTGTCTATCGGAACACATTTATTGGTATATCTGCCGGTTATAATGAGATGATGTTTGCAGGTGTAGGAGGTGATTTAATCTACTTTATAGGAGATGGGAAGCAAGCTGTAGGTATAGGTGGGGATATAGCTAGAAAAAGGGATTACAATGTGCTTTTTGACCTAAAGGGTAGTAAAAACTTTTACGATTACTACCTATCCTACTACTACTCTATGGATTACCCTGAGATTAATATAAATATTAAAGCTGGAAGGTTTTTAGCCGGGGATAAAGGGGTTAGGATACAGGTATCAAGGGAAGTAAAAGGTTTTGAGATAGGTTTCTGGTATACATACAGCGACACATCAGATTTTACAGGGGATAACAGAAACTACCACGACAAAGGGGTGTTTATGACTATACCTTTAAGAATTTTCAGACTTAAAGATACACCCCAAACTGTAAGTATGTCCCTATCCCCGTGGACAAGGGATGTGGGACAGCTGGTAAAAAGACCTTTAGACCTGTATAAAATAGTAAAAAGAAAATCACCATACTATATAAAATTAAAAGCTGAAGAAAAAGAGTAAAAGGAGTGTGGATAGATGGACGAAAAACTACTATCAGCCCACGGACTTACTTTAGACGAGTATAAAAGGATTGTAGAGCTTATAGGGAGAGAACCTAACGAGGTTGAGCTTGGGATATTTGGTGCTTTATGGAGTGAACACTGTTCTTACAAATCATCAAAGCCATTTCTGAAAGTTTTTCCAACAGAAGCCCCTTGGGTTATACAAGGTCCCGGTGAAAACGCAGGTGTGGTAGAGATAGATGATAAGTATGCAGTTGCCTTTAAGATAGAAAGCCATAACCACCCTTCCTATATAGAGCCTTTCCACGGGGCGGCAACAGGTGTAGGTGGGATAATAAGAGATGTTCTGTCTATGGGAGCCAGACCTGTATGCCTGTTTGACAGCCTCCGCTTTGGAGACCCAAGGAAGGACAAAGAAAGGAAAAACATAAAAGAATCTAAGCCGATAGCCCAAGGTGTTGTAAAAGGTATAGGTTTTTACGGAAACTGCATAGGTGTCCCAACAGTTGGCGGTGAGGTTGTTTTTGATGAATGTTATGCAGGAAACCCTCTGGTAAACGCCTTCTGCTTAGGTATCCTTGAAAAGGATAAGATGTATAGGGCAAGGGCTACAAAGGTTGGGCAAAAACTGGTAATGGTAGGTTCTTCCACAGGTAGGGACGGCATACACGGGGCTACAATGGCTTCCGCTGAGTTTTCAGAGGAAACAGAGGACAAAAGACCAAATGTCCAGATAGGAGACCCATTTTTCGGTAAAAGGCTTGTTGAGTGCACACTTGAGGTTATGGACAAAGGGCTTATAGAAGGTTGTCAGGACTTTGGGGCGGCTGGGCTTGCAGGTTCAACATCAGAGTTTGGGGCAAAATCTAAAATGGGTGTAAAGGTGTATCTGGAGAATGTCCCGTTAAGGGAAGAGGGAATGACCCCTTACGAGATACTCCTATCAGAAAGTCAGGAAAGAATGTTATACGCTGTAGACGAAGAGAATGTGGATAAAGTATTGGATATAGCAAAGTTCCACGGACTTGAGGCGGCGGTTATAGGTGAAACCACAGATACAAACAGACTTGAGGTATTTTACAAAGGGGAAAAGGTGGCAGACCTGCCAATATCTGCAATAGTTGACGATGCCCCTGTTTACAACAGACCAAGGAAGGAGCCGGAATACCTTAAAGAAACAGCAAACTTTGACCAAAACACCTTACCTGAAGTGGATATAAAAGAGGCAATAAGAAAAGTTCTGTCCTCACCTACAATAGCCAAAAAAGAGTGGGTATACCGCCAGTATGACCACGAAGTAGGAATAAACACAGTTGTTAAACCGGGTAGTGATAGTGCAGTTCTAAGGGTCAAATGGGCTTTAAAACCGGAGATAAACTCTGAAAAGGGCGTGGCAGTATCCTCTGACGGAAACGGTAGATGGGTATACCTAAACCCATACGAAGGTGGTAAGCGGGTTGTGGCAGAGGCGGTAAGAAATGTATATATAAGCGGTGCAAAACCACTTGCCATAACAGACTGTCTAAACTGGGGTAATCCAGAAAATCCAGAAATTATGTGGCAGTTTGAACAGGCTACAAAGGGAATGGCAGATGCCTGTAAAAAACTTAACACACCTGTTGTAGGGGGTAATGTTTCCCTTTACAATGAGACAGTCCTACCTGATAAAAGGGTAAATGTGTATCCCACACCTATAGTTGTGGCTGTTGGGGTGCTTGATAATGTTGAAGAGGCTATTCCCTCCTTCTACCAAGATGAGGGAGATATAATACTGGCAGTGGGGGAAGTGGATAAAAAGCCTACAGTAAACGGCAGTGAGTATCTAAAGGAAGTCCACGGTATAGTAGCAGGTGATATACCACCTGTGGATTTAGATATGGAGATGAAACTAAGGGAGTTTTTCCAAAGGGTAAAAGGCAAAGTAAAATCTGCCCACGATGTATCAGATGGAGGGTTAATAACAGCGTTAATAGAGCCAGCCTTTGCCGAGGAGAAAACATTTGGTATAGAGGTGTCTATAGACACAGACAGCAGGGAGGATTTTGAGCTTTTTGATGAGATGAGAAGTATAGTGGTGCTGTCTGTTCCACAGGAAAAAGCCCCTGAGGTTATGGATATAGCCTCTGGGATAGGTATCCCTGTAAAGGCGTTAGGTAAAGTGTTAGACGAACCAGTCCTTAAACTAAGGATAAATGAAAAAGAGATAACCGAGGATATGGAGGAGCTTAGAAAACTTTGGGAGGAAAGTATCCCAAATCTACTGGATTAGCAAACTAAGGGCTTTGGGGTATCTGCATAGTTAAACAGTGGAAGCCCCCAAGCCCTACCAGTATATCGTAGGCGTGTATACCTACCACTTTTCTGTCTGGGAATACAGACTGGATTATCTGTAGGGCTATCCGGTCTTTATCACAGTTAAATGTAGGAACCAATACATGGTTGTTTGTTATATAAAAGTTTACATAGCTGGCAGGTAGCCTGTAAGGTTTGTCCGTATCTGGATAATGGTAGTATATAGGGTCTGGCATAGGAACAGTTATTATCTTAAAGGGCTTACCCTTTGTGTCTGTAAACTGTTTTAATCTCTCAAAATTTTCCATTAAAGGTTGGTAGTTTTCATCTCCTTTATCCCTTTCTACAGCTGTAATAATAGTGTCTTTGGAAACAAATCTGGTAATATCATCTATATGCCCATCTGTATCATCACCTACAATACCTTCCTTAAGCCATAGAACCTTATCCACCCCAAAGTAATACTTCAGTTTTTCCTCTATCTGGTTTTTATCCATATCAGGGTTTCTGTTAGGGTTAAGTAAACAGCTTTCTGTGGTTATTAAACATCCTTCCCCATTTACATCTATTGAACCACCTTCCAAAACCATATTAACGGGTATTACCTTATAACCTAAAAGTTTACCTATCTCCTCCCCTGCCCTTTGGTCTTTTTCATACGGATACTTCCCACCCCAGCTGTTAAACCTAAACTTAAGTGCCACTATTTCAGAGTTATCCTCTACAAAGATAGGACAGTAATCCCTACACCACGCATCGTTGGTTGGGTTTATAAATATCTGTATGTTTTGTCTGTTAGCGTCAACCTCCTTAAGCCTCCTTTCCAAATCCTCCTTCTCTTTTCCACTGTCCACATTTATAAAAACCTTTTCATCAAGGGAAATATACTTAACCATCTTCGCAAATGTATCCTTTGCCCCTTCAAGTCTATCAAAGAATGTCTCGTATGCCTGTGGGTAGGTTGTTATAGTCCCCCTATGTTTCACCCATTCAGGTGGTAGTCCGTATCTGCCCATTAAAAACCTCTTATCTGCCGTTTTGTAAAGCTATAATTATATGCTATGGGAAGGTTTGAACGCTATCTTTTTGCTTACAGCATATGGACTATTCTGTTTGTATTTGGGGACAATCTGTTCCAATTTTTAGGTTTTGAAAACAGGGAGATATACTCCTTCCCAGATTTTACAATTGATACCCAAACAGCTTTTATATTTAGCTTACAGACAGCCTTTTTATGGTTTTACTTTAAAACTGTTCAGAAGGAAAACGGTTTAGACGCATTCTTTAGAAGTTTGGTTTTTAACCTCCTTGCTTATATGGTTTATATAATGCTTGTTGTGAGGGCAAACTCAGTATGAACATACTACTTACAGGAAAGCCCGGTGTTGGAAAAACAACTTTAGTAAAAGAGGTTGTAAAAAGGTTAGACACTGAACCTGTAGGTTTCATTACTGAGGAGATAAGGGGAAGGGACGGTAAAAGGAAAGGGTTTAAGGCAGTATCCTTTGATGGGAAAGAGGTTTTACTGGCAAGTAAAGAGAAAAAATCAGACTATCAGGTAGGAAGCTACTATGTGTTTGTAGATGAGTTTGAGAAGTTTGCCGTTGATACACTTGCAGAGGGAATTGTTAGGAATGACAAACTTATTGTTATAGATGAGATAGGGAAGATGGAATTACTTTCCCAAATTTTTGACCGTATTGTAAAGGATATACTGGGAGACAGTAGTAAGCTGGTATTGGCAACAGTCCCTATAAAAAATGTCCACCCAACAGTAAGCTGGGTAAAAAAACGCCCTTACTCTTTACTGTTTTATCTAACAAGGGAAAACTACCCACAGCTATCAGACAGCATAACAAACATTCTAAGAAAGATTTTAGGTAAAATAGAAACCTCTTCCTTTTCTAAAAGCTAACTACCTTAATTACCGAATTCACTTAATCCTCTCCCAAACCACATCTTTAACAGTTTTTTCTTTACTGTCTATTATTATCCCCACTGCGTAAACCTCAGGATAGTTTAGATATTTTTTATAGGGCCTGTTGCCAATACCAGCTTACTACTGTCTCCCAGTATAT
>JAADEV010000025.1 GCA_013153295.1 Aquificota bacterium
TAGAAGAAACTATAAAAAGGGCTGTTGGCAAAAAATCTAAAGGCTTCTCAGATATTTTCTTTTACTTTGTGGTTATCCTGTGGGGCTTTTTACCCTACTCACTGTTTTTCTACTACTCATTTATAAAAGCTGTAAAAAGTTGGGATAAAAGGCTGTTTTTACCCTTAGCGTGGGTTATTACAATGCTTGTTATCTTTACCATTGCCAAAGGTAAAATCCCTGTATACCTGATACAGGCACACGGGGGTATGTCCCTACTTGTAGGATACTACCTTGCCAACCACAACCCTGTAAATAAGCTGGATAAGGTATTTTTTTATGTAAGCCTTTTTATACCTGTTGTTATTACAGCTGTTGCAGTTGGAGGGTTAATATACCTGTTTAAACTGGACTATATCCTTTATATAGCTGTTTTATTCCCCTTTGCTTACCTGCTTAGATACAAGGAAATCAGAATGCTACCGTTTATAACAACCTTAATACTGTTCTTTATTTTTACAGTTTCAGTTTTACCTATTGTGGAGAGATACAGACCTTACGACAGGATAGGGTTGGCTGTAAACGACAATGTGCCGGAAAAGAATATTCCCCTTTATGTGGAGGGATACTTCTGGCATAACCTACCGTTTTACGCAAAAAGGAAGGTTTACAGGGACATACCCCAAAGGGAAATACTAAAAATGTTAAACGAAAAACCTGTTTTAGCCCTTGTAAAGGAGGATACATACTACAAGATAAACAATGCCCAACTGCTGTGGAGTGGCTGGCTTTACAGGAGAGGTAGCGAGTCCAGATTTGCAGTTTTACTTAAATATATACACAAAGCAATGGGGGGAGATTACTCAGGTTTTGAAAAAAGATACTTAATACTAAAGAGGTGAGGGCTATGGAAGAGGTAATAACAGTAAACGGACAGATACTTAAAAGTAGAAAAGGTATAAGGACAATGATGTATGGGGAGGGTGTTTTTGAAACATTCAGGTATAACGGAGGTTTACCAGACACAATACAGGAACATTACAAAAGAATGGAAAAGGGGGCAGAACTACTCCAAATCCCTATGGTGTCCTACGAAAACTTTTTGTCTTTTATAAACAGAACGGTAAAGAAGCTGAAAACACAGGATTTGTATATTAAAGCTGTCCTCCTGTCAGAGGGAAACCTACCTTACCCTGTTATCCCTTTAAAATCAAACCTTATGGTGGTAGCAAAACCATACAAAGCCCCCCAGAAAGATAAAATCTCCCTAACATTAGCCCCGTTTAAAGTCCACAGCACAAATCCACTTTTAAGGATAAAAACAACAAACTTTATGGAGAAGGTATTGGCAAAAAGGTATGCCATAAGTAAAGGATTTGATGATGCCCTATTCCTTAACGAAAGGGACGAAATTACAGAAACAACCTCAGCTAATATATTCTGGGAAAAGGGAAAGTTTCTGTTTACCCCCGCTGTAGAGTGTGGATTACTTGAAGGGATAACAAGGAAGAAGGTTATACAGGAGGCTAAAGAAAAGGGCTATATAGTGGTTGAAGGTAGATTTACCCTTAAGGATTTGATGGAAGCGGACAAGGTTTTTATCACAAATTCCCTAAATGGTATAATTAAGGTGGCAAATTTTGATTTTTTAGCACAGGAGGAGTTGTAGCTTGTCCCTAATTGTCCAGAAGTATGGCGGAACATCAGTTGGTAGTATAGAAAGGATAAAAAATGTGGCAAAAAGGGTTAAAAAGGCTGTAGATGAAGGGAAACAGGTTGTTGTAGTTTCATCTGCAATGTCCGGGGAAACAGACAGACTACTTGGGCTAACCAGAGAGCTGTCATCAAGACCTGACCCCCGTGAACAAGATATGGTAGTCTCCACCGGTGAACAGGTGGCAATAGGACTACTGGCAATAGCCTTAAAAGAGTTAGGGGTTGATGCTATAAGTTTAACAGGCTGGCAGGTTCCTATATATACAGATGACGCCCACACAAAGGCAAGGATAAAAGAGATAGACACAAAAAGGATACAGTCAGAGTTGGCAAAGGGTAAAGTGGTTGTTGTGGCAGGTTTCCAAGGTATAAACGACAAAGGGGATATAACAACATTAGGTAGGGGAGGTTCTGACACAACAGCTGTTGCCCTTGCGGCGGCATTAAAAGCAGATGTATGTGAGATATACACAGATGTATCAGGTGTATACACAGCAGACCCAAGGATAGTCCCAGAGGCTAAAAAGATACCTGTTATCTCCTATGAAGAGATGATGGAAATGGCTTCCCTTGGGTCTAAGGTTATGCAGATAAGGTCTGTGGAGTTTGCCGCAAAATACGGCGTAAAAATACATGTAAAATCATCTTTTAATGATGAAGATGGAACTTGGATAGTGGAGGAAAATGAAGATATGGAAAAGGTAGCAGTTAGGGGAATAAGCCACGATTTAAAGGAGTCAAAAATAACAGTGGTAAAAGTGCCTGACAAACCGGGCATCGCCGCAAAGCTGTTTAAAGCCCTTGGTGATGAGAATATAGTTGTTGATATGATAGTCCAGAATGTATCCCACGAAGGGTATACAGATATATCCTTTACAGTAAACAAAACAGATGCCGACCAAGCTGAGGAGATAGCTAAAAAAGTAGCTGAGGAAGTTGGGGCAGAAGGGGTAGAAAGGAACGACAAAATAGCAAAGATATCTGTGGTAGGGCTTGGAATGAAAACCCACGCAGGAACAGCAGGAAAGATGTTTGAAGTCCTTTACAAAGAGGGGATAAATATATACGCAATATCCACATCTGAGATAAAAATATCCTGCCTAATAGATGAGAAATACGCAGAGTTGGCAGTAAGGGCTTTACACGAAGCGTTTATTGAAAATCAGGAAACAATAGCCATCAAGTAGGAGACTGCTATGGGAAAAAGAAAAATAAGGAAGGTTCTGGTTGCCAACAGAGGTGAGGTGGCTACCAGAATAATAAGGGCTTGTAAAGAGTTAGGTATAAGAACTGTTGCAATATACTCTGAGGCAGACCACAACGGTATATGGGTAAAGAAAGCAGATGAAGCGTATATGATTTCTGGAGACCCGTTAAAAGCCTACCTTAACTTTTACAAAATAGTAGACTTAGCAAGGCAGACCAGATGTGATGCGATACACCCCGGTTATGGTTTCCTATCAGAAAACGCAGATTTTGCAAGGTATTGTGAAAAGAAAGGCATTATATTCATTGGACCCAAACCTGACCATATAGAGTTATTCGGGGACAAAATAAAATCTAAAAGAGCTATGAGGGAGGTTGGTGTCCCTGTCCTTCCGGGAACAGACGAACCTATAACAGATATAAATGAAGCTAAAAAAGTAGCAAAGGAGATAGGTTTTCCCGTTATTATAAAGGCGGCTTACGGCGGTGGCGGTAGGGGTATGAGAATAGTGGAGAAAGAGGAAGATTTTGAAGAGTTGTTTAAGTCTGCCACCAGTGAAGCTGAAAAGTTCTTTGGAAAAGGTGATGTTTTTATAGAAAAGTATGTTAAAAACCCAAGGCATATAGAAGTCCAAATAATGGCTGACAAATACGGTAATGTTATCCACCTTGGGGAAAGGGACTGTTCAATACAAAGGAGACACCAAAAGGTTGTTGAGATAGCCCCATCACCAAGGTTAAACGATGAGGTTAGAAGGGAGTTATACAGGGTAGCAGTTAAATCTATGTTTAAATTAGGCTACGAAAATGTAGGAACACTTGAGTTTTTAGTAGATGAGAACGACAATTTTTACTTTATAGAGATGAACACAAGGCTACAGGTTGAACACACCGTAACAGAAACAGTTACAGGCGTTGACCTTGTCCAAAGGATGATACAGATAGCAGAAGGGGCTAAACTACCTTTCTTACAGGAAGAAATAAAGTTTAGGGGATACGCAATAGAATTTAGAATAAATGCAGAAGACCCTAAAAAGGGGTTTGCCCCATCACCGGGTAGAATTACATCATACTACTCACCGGGGGGACCCGGTGTCCGTATAGATGCCGCCGTTTACAAAGATTACATAATCCCACCTTACTACGACAGTATGATAGCAAAACTTACAGTTTGGGCGTTAAGCTGGGAACAGACTGTAAACAGGGCAAAAAGGGCTTTAGACGAGTTCCAAGTTAGGGGAGTTCCAACAAACCTACCCCTACTTAGACAGATAGTAAGGGATAAGGACTTTATGGCTGGAAAATTTGATACAAGCTATATAGACAGAAAACTACCACAGTTTAAACTGAAACCTGAAGAGGGAGACCCAGAGGACTTAGCCACAGTTATAGCGGCGGCTATAGCCGCATACCACAGACTATAGTAGTTGGTGTAAAAAAATGGCAACGGCAACAGCCCCAGCAAAAAAGCAAACAAAACAGCGAAAGGCTATACCCAAAGAGCTTGTATACGAGCTAATAAACGGTTCCCCTGTATACTACAAAGACTACGAAAAGGTTTTATCTGGACAGACTACAGCAGAGGGTATTATGGGCAGTAGCGACTTACAGTCGTGGATAATTTTAACTGTGGTGGAGTTTTTAATCTTAAACTTAGACAGGGAAAAATACAAAGTGTTATCAAACGAAGTAGGATATACACCAAAACCCAAGACCAGATACAGTTTAGATATAGCCATCGTAGACAGAAGTAAAATAACAAAGCTAACTGGGAAGTATCTAAAAACTCCCCCTGAAGTGGTAATAGAGGTGGACACTAAAGCAGACCTGAAAAGGTTTGAAAACCCAATGGATTACTTCCACAAAAAAACCCAAGACCTACTTAACAGCGGTGTAAAAAAAGTTATATGGATTTTTACGAAAGAGAAAAAGCTGTGGGTGGCTGAGAAAGGGAAAAAATGGGTAATAACAGACTGGGACGATGATATAGAAATCTTACAAAAGGTAAAACTTAATCTAAAAAAACTTTTAGATGAAGAAAACATAAAGTATTAGGAAAAGATGGCAACATT
>JAADEV010000139.1 GCA_013153295.1 Aquificota bacterium
GTATAAAAAGTGGTGTTGTCCCAATAGATTTAAAAGCCCTTACAGGTGAGTTTACCCCTCCTACTAAGTATTTCTGTGCTTCTTTAAAAAGCTCCTGTGATTTTCTCGTTTCCATTCCCAACAACCCCTGTGTAAGTATTTATCAGTAGTCATTTTTAGTTAGTTTACCACACTCAAAAATTAAATTCTTCTCTACTTAAACAGTATTAAGTTATAATCAAGGTGAAAAATTAATGTGGAGGGTTGAACTGTTGAAAAAGATAGGTTTCTGGGAGGCGTATTCCATTGGTGTTGGTGGAATGATTGGTGGGGGAATTTTTGCAGTTTTAGGGCTTACAATACTACTTGCTAAAGGGGGTGCCCCGTTAGCCTTCCTTTTCGCTGGGATTATAGCCCTTTTAACATCTTACTCTTACGCAAAGCTGTCAGTTAGATACCCTTCCCAAGGGGGGACAGTGGAGTTTTTGGTTAGGGCTTTTGGTAATAACCTTGCTACAGCGTATCTAAACACATTACTTTTAGCCAGTTATATCATTATGCTTTCCCTATACTCATACGCATTTGGTAGCTATGCCTCAGCCCTGTTTTTCGGCGGTGAGATAGAACTGGCAAAAAAGGTCTTTATAGTTTTAGTTGTGGCTGTTTTTACATTGATAAACTTCCTTGGGGCTTATGTTAGTGGGAAAGCTGAGGATATAATGGTTTTCCTTAAAGTTGGTATACTACTGTTTTTCTCAGTCCTTGGGCTTTTTACCGCAGATTTTTCCAGACTATCACCTGAACATTGGGAAAGTTTACTTAAAATAATGACAGGTGGATTAATAATATTCCTTGCGTATGAAGGGTTTGAACTTATAGCAAATACTGCACAGGATATAGAAGACCCGGAAAGAAACCTCCCTAAAGCCTTTTATTTAGCAGTTTCAACTGTAATATTTGTTTATGTCCTTGTGGCTATTGTGGCAGTTGGAAACCTTACATACGAACAGGTTGAGAAGTATCAGGATTACGCCTTGGCAATAGCGGCAGAGCCTTTCTTAGGCAAGGCAGGTTTTGTCCTTATATCTATAGCCGCCCTTTTGTCTACCGCCTCAGCAATAAATGCCACCCTTTACGGTAGTGCAAGGGTTAGCTACATAGTGGCGAAGTTTGGGGCATTACCTAAGGATTTTACAAAAAAGATATGGAAACAGGGGACAGAGGGGCTTTTAATCCTTGCTATCCTTACAGTTATATTTGCTACCACATTTAATCTGGAGAATATATCCATTGCAGGTAGCCTTGGGTTTTTAATCATATTTGCAGGGGTTAACTTAGCCAATGTAAAGTTAGCAGATTATACAAACTCTAACAGACTAATATCACTGGTGGCGTTTATACTTTGTGTTATCTCTATAACTGTCCTTGTTGGATACAACCTTAAACACAACCCTGACAGCTTAACATCTGCCTTTATAGTCCTTGTTTTAACATTTGCATTTGAGTTTGTATACCGCTTTTTAACAAACAAAAGGCTGTCTGAGTATATAGACTGGAGACTGAAGGAAAGGGAAGAGATGGTAAAAAGGGCAGAGGAGTATATAAAACAGTTTAAAGAGGCTTTCCCAGAGGCAAGGGTTTTTGTGGACAGGGATTTCTTTAGGAGAGGTAAGGAAAAAACAGCCCATATAAAGCTGTATATAATCCATATAGACAAAGGAAAAGTAATGGAGTTTTTCAGTAAACTGCCACCACACCACCCTTTCCATATTGAGGTTGTGGACAGTGAGGATAAAATACCACCTGACACAAAAGAAGTATGAATGTAAAAAGCTGTCCAAATACCAACTGGCTTGGTAAAAGGGTTTTCCATTTTAAGGTTTTAGCCTCTACAAACACAGAGGCAAAGGAAGGGAATTACTCCCACGGCGACATTGTTCTGGCAGACAAACAGACAGCAGGCAGGGGGAGGAAAGGTCGTAGCTGGGTAAGTGAAACTGATAAGGGGCTTTACTTTTCAGCTGTTTTAGAAAGTATACCCTTTAAAAACCCTGTTCTGTTTTCCTTCCTTTTTCCCCTTGGTGTAAAGGAAAGTATACAAAGGCTGTATAACATTAAGCCAAAAATAAAGCTACCTAACGATGTTTATATAAGAGATAAAAAGGTTTCAGGTGTTCTTACAGAAACACAGGTTATAGCTGGAAAGATACAAAGGTTTGTTGTAGGTGTAGGGGTAAATCTAAACCAAACAGAAAGGGAACTAAAGGGACTGGAAGGTGTAGCCACATCACTTTTTTTGGAAACAGGTAAAGCTGTGGACAAATTCTCCTTTTTATGCCACCTGCTAGAAACTGTGGAAGGTTTAATGGAAAACCTAACGGAGGAGGAACTGGTAAAACAGGTAAACAACAGTATTATGTGGAAAGGTGAGGAGGTTTACATACCAGATACAGGAATAAATGGAATACTGGAAGGTATAAATAAAGAAGGTTATATAACAATAAGGACAAAGGACGGCACAACCACCGCCCTGTCCGGGGACTTATCTTTAAGGAGGAAGGGTTAACCCCTCTTTCCGTTCTTTTTTCCGTCTGATTTTTCCTTTAGATACTGTTTTAACTCCTCAGTTTTGTCCGTTATTACAAAAACCTCTTGGACTGTTGAACCTTTTTTTAGTAGAAGTTTAGCCCCGGAGTTTGTTTCATACTGGAATGTTAGACGGGGTATCCCCGGCTGTCCTTTTGGGGTTGTTTTTATCCTACCGGGGATTACAGATTTTACCAGTTTTTTCTTTACCAAATCCTGTAGTAATTCTTCCCCGTCCTCTATAATGTGATGTTCCTTTTTTATACCCTTTTTTCTGTATTTCATAGCCCTGTTAGAAAGGTTTTTCTGGAACAGACTGCCAATCCTTTAGGAACCTCTCAAGTCCAATATCTGTAAGCGGGTGTTTGGAAAGCTGGGCTATTACTTTGTATGGTATTGTTGCTATATCTGCCCCGATTAATGCCGCCTCAAGCACATGCATAGGGTGTCTGATACTTGCCACTATTATTTCAGATGTAAATCCGTAGTTGTCCACAATAGTTCTTATCTGGGAGATTAATTCCATTCCGTTTTGTGATATATCATCAAGCCTTCCTACAAATGGGGATATGTATGTTGCCCCTGCTTTCATTGCAAGTAGGGCTTGTGTTGGGGAAAATATTAAGGTCATATTTGTTTTTATTCCCCTTTCTTCTAAATACTTAACAGTTTTCAGCCCGTCTATTGTCATAGGGACTTTTATAACCACATTGTCCCCTAACTTTGCAAGGATTTCTGCCTCCTTTACCATTCCTTCAAAATCTGTGCTTGCCACCTCAAGGGATACAGGTTTATCAGGGACTTCTGCAAGTATCTCCTCAACAACCTCCATAAAAGGTCTACCTGTTTTTGCTATTAATGTTGGGTTTGTTGTAATGCCATCAAGTATTTTAAGCTGGTTTGCCTGTCTAATTTCCCCAATATCTGCTGTGTCAATAAAAAACTTCATCTCTAACCTCCGTATAGTTCTTTTATTTTTTTGTATTCGTTTAAAAATCTACTTTTTAGCCATTTTTTATCTAACCACTCTATAGGGTGAACCTCAAGCCCTTGCACAAGGACTGCAAAATGTAGATGGTCTCCCTTTGCCAGCCCTGTTGTGTCTGTTAGCCCTATCTGTGTTCCCCTTGAAACCATATCCCCTACATTTACATCTATCTCTGACAGGTGGGAGTATAGGGTAAACACACCAAACCCGTGTTCCACTATCACAGTATTACCGTATATTCCAAGGAAGCCTGTAAATACAACCTTCCCGTCTTCAGCCGCTTCAACAGGGGCGTTTTTTATAGAGGCAAAATCCATTCCCTTGTGGTATGCGTCAGCCCCGGGTATTATCCTTCCATTAAGTCTGTATTTTCTGTAATCTGCAAAGCCTCCAAGCATTACAGAGTTTCTAAGCTGTAGAAATCTGGTTTTAAACAGTGGCTTTATTATTGATACCTTTGATGTTATCTGGTGTATCGTTTCCTCATTTCTTTTTCTAATCTCTACATTTACATACCTGAATAACTCAGCTGGGTCGCTTATATCCCTGTCGGAGAGGGGCTTTACTTTACTTTCTATAAAGTCCTTTGTAAGGTTTATAACAGATGTTCTGTATTTTTTCCTTTTAAAGTAATACATAACTGTATGGGAAACTTTGTTTCCAGCCTTGTCAACTGCAAAAACAATTATAGGCTTTTTCTTCTTCCAGTAGTATGGATAGGGGAATGCACAGCCGTATATGTTTTTGTTGCTAACTATACCGTTAAAACATCTGTATTCCAACTCCCCAACTTTAACACCTGTCTTTACCA
Source organism: Aquificota bacterium (assembly GCA_013153295.1). Classification (GTDB taxonomy): domain Bacteria; phylum Aquificota; class Aquificia; order Aquificales; family Hydrogenothermaceae; genus Persephonella_A. The sequence continues at coordinate 4,365 of JAADEV010000139.1, forward strand.
CATCTGAGGAGGTTCTATAAAAAACAAAGCCTGTCCCACCGTTCATTATACTTGCAGGGGAAGACAGGACGCTTAAGGACGGTGGGGTAAGGTCTATTTTCACATCTGTTATATAGTTCTGGGTGTTTTTTAACAAAGACCCATCACTTACTATTATAGATAGCTGGGCTTTTCCTTCTTTTAAGCCATACTTCCTTGCATCTATATGTAGGCTGTATTCCTTTTCCTTTAGTTTAGGTGGAAGGTTGCTGTCATCAAGAACTTTTATATTTTTTTCATTTTGGATTATATACACCTGAACATTGTTTATACCCGGTTTGTCATCAACCACTTTAAAGTTAATATTTGTATTTGAACCGATAAACTCTGGTTTTTCCTCAAAAACAACAACAGGGGGATTAAAGTTTATCTTCCCAACAAAGTATAAATATCCAATCCCAAGTAAAATGGTAAGACTGGCTAACATCTATTAAAACCCCATCTACATCAAATATAACTGTCATTAACTTACCCTACCTGTCTTTATCACTGGCT
>JAADEV010000105.1 GCA_013153295.1 Aquificota bacterium
AAAACAGAAACTTTCTTAAACATACCCTATCCCTCCTCACTTTTGACAAAAATTTTAGACTATTATCTGTGTTTAATACAACGATTTAGTACTTTTACAAGTATAAGAATAAATTTTGTTGATTAGTTTTTGAGAAAAGTTGATAAAAGATAAAAATAAAAAAGCCCTACCTCCATATGGAAGCAGGGCTTGGAATTTAAGAATTTGAGAGATGGCTACGTTAAATTAATCAACTGTTAATCTAATACAAGCTTGCATTCTTGTTGTAGCTAAGCTATCTAATAGCTCCATATTTTCGAGTCCCTCTGCGCTTATTTCCCATTCATCTTCATAAATACCGTCTTTAGTTCCATCTTCACCACTAAAGTTTACAAGGCAAGCTTCAGACGCTCTATTCTTTACACAATCTGTATTTAAAATAGGTTGTGCATCTCCAGCATACATTCTTGCGATTGAAATCATTGCCTTTCTTTGAGCTGCTGTTGTTGTAGCTGCAGCATTTTGATCATCCTGAGCAAAGCAAACTACACCACCATTGAATTTTTTAGTTTTATCATCTGTATAAGCTAAAAACATTGTATAAAGGGCATTAGCAGCTTCACCAGTTAGAGTTCTTCCCATACCATCAAGCCAGATACCAACTTCAACAGGTGTATCAGTTCCATTTTGATCGTAAACCTTAGAACCATCAGCATTACTTATTTTTGCTCCATAAAATTCAAAGGCTCTTTGAGCGGTTGGTGCACATTTAGTAGAACCATCATCTTTAATAAGTCTGATAACATTTAAAGCACAAATATCTGTTCCAGCACTGCCACTGTGTGCTCCTGGCCATTTTCCAGTATAGTCGTAGTAAGTCTCTGCTGAAGAGATAGCAGCGTGGGCTTGTTTCATAACCCTTTTGACTTTAGCTGCTTGGATTAGCTCCTTCCCTTTCATAACTGCACCAAGGAGTAATCCGATGATAACCAGCACAATCGCCAGTTCAATCAGGGTAAAACCCTCAGATCTGCGTCTTTCCATTACGCATACCTCCTTTTGAGATTTTATTTTTATTCTGTTGGATATGATAAAGGCAAATTTAGGATATATCAATATGTAAAATTTTTTTACAGGTTTTCTATAAAGAAGATAAAGATAATTCTAAAAAGAAAGTGAACTACTCCTTCTGTTGAAGTTTGTAAGATAGAAAACTAACAATAATAAAAAAAGGGGGCTGTGAAGCCCCCTGAGGGATTTAAACATCGTAGTAAAGTTCAAACTCTTTAGGGTGTGGAACAAGTCTGATTGCGTCCACTTCTTCCTGTTTTGTTTCTATCCACATATTGATAAAGTCCTCGTCCATAACACCGCCTTTTAGTAGGAAGTCCATATCCTCTTTTAGTGCGTCTATTGCTTCCTGTAGTGATGCTGGTGTTGATGGAACATTTGCAAGCTCCTCAGGTGGTAGGGAGTAAATATCTTTGTCAAGTGGCTCTCCTGGGTGTATCTTGTTTTCTATTCCGTCTATAGCCGCCATTAACAGTGCTACAAACGCAAGGTATGGGTTGGAAGATGCGTCTGGGAACCTTACCTCTATTCTTTTTGCCTTTGGAGATGCAGAACCCATTGGTATTCTTATAGCGGCAGACCTGTTTCTTGCAGAGTAGGCAAGTCTTACAGGTGCTTCAAATCCGGGAACAAGTCTGTGGTAGGAGTTTGTTGTTGGGTTTGTAAATGCGGCGATAGCCTTTCCGTGTTTGATGATACCACCTATTGCGTATAGGGCTGTTTCAGATAGACCTGCATACTGGTCTCCAGCGAACATATTTTCATCACCTTTCCAGATGGAGAAGTGTGTGTGCATTCCAGAACCGTTATCCCCGGCAATTGGTTTTGGCATAAATGTTACATACTTTCCGTGTCTGTATCCAACATTTCTAAGGACATACTTGTATTTAAATACATTGTCCCCTGTTGTTACAAGGTCAGAAAATCTAAAGTTAATTTCTCCCTGTCCAGCTGTTCCAACTTCGTGGTGTTCCCTTTCTACTGTAATTCCAACTTCTTCAAGGGTTTTTACCATTTCCATTCTGATAGGTGCTGTTTTGTCCATAGGTGGAACTGGGAAGTATCCCCTTTTGTAAGGTGTTTTGTATCCAAGGTTTGGCATTTCTTCCCTTCCTGTGTTCCACCAACCTTCAACACTGTCAACCTCGTAGTATGCTATGTTTGGTCCGTTCATAAATTTAATATCGTCAAAGATGAAGAACTCTGCCTCTGGTCCAAAGTATGCAGTATCACCTATTCCTGTGGATTTTAGGAACTCAATAGCTTTTTTGGCTATCTGTCTTGGGTCTCTGCTGTAAGGCTCCCTTGTAATTGGGTCTTCAACATCACAGATTAGGGATATTGTAGGTTCTTCAATAAATGGGTCAATAAATGCAGATTTTGGGTCAGGTATCAGTAGCATATCAGACTCTTGGATACCTTTCCAACCTCTGATAGAAGAACCGTCAAAAGGAATTCCGTTTTCAAAGCTCTCAGCTGAAAACTCGTGGGCAGGGATTGTTAGGTGTTGCCACTGACCAAATGGGTCAGAGAACTTAAGGTCAACAAAGGAAATCCCCTTTTCGGAGATAACTCTTAAAACATCGTCCGGTGTTTGGCATTGAATCATAGCCATTTAAAAACCTCCTTAAGGTTATTTTTGTCCAAATTAGATAGCTTCTGGACCCCTCTCTCCTGTTCTTATTCTGATAACATCTTCAACAGGGATTACAAATATCTTTCCGTCTCCTATTCTTCCTGTTCTGGCGGCGTTGGCTATAGCCTCTACAACCTTTTCAACCATATCATCATCAACAACTATCTCTATTTTCAGTTTTGGGAGGAAATCAATTACATACTCAGCTCCCCTGTAAAGCTCTGTGTGTCCCTTCTGTCTACCGAAACCTTTCGCTTCGGAAACAGTCATACCGTAAACGCCAATTTCTGTAAGGGCGTCTTTTACCTCATCAAGTTTGAAAGGTTTGATAATAGCTTCTATCTTTTTCATCTACGACCTCCATCTATCTGTTATTTTCTTGCAACTTTTTTGCCAATTTACAACCCCTGCTTTTTCAAGGGGAGATACAATTTAATGCATAATTTTTATGCAAAATACTGCACAATTTTTATTCAGTTAAGTCAAAAACAACCATTTTTATCTCTGTGTAGTCTTCTATTGCAAATTTTGGACCTTCCCTCCCTATTCCGCTACCTTTTACACCACCGTAGGGCATATTATCAGCCCTGAATGTTGGTATATCATTTATTATAACCCCACCTACCTCTGCACCTTGTATAAACTTCCACGCATTTTTTAGATTGTTTGTAAATACACCAACCTGTAATCCGTAATTTGAACGGTTTACCAGCCTTAATGCTTCATCTATATCTTTAAACGGTTTTACTGTTATAACTGGGGCAAAAGCCTCTTCATAAAATAGTTTTGTCTCCTCTGGAACATCAAACACCACAGTTGGTTTTAGGACGGTTTTCCCTTCAGCCACATCTCCACCTTCAACCACCTTAGCACCTTTGTTTACAGCCTCCTGTATCCAAGACTGTATCCTGTTAACCTCATCAACGGCTATAACTGGTCCAACATCTGTGTCCTCTTCCATAGGGTCTCCAAACTTCAGTTTTGAAACTTCTTCCTTTAACATCTGTTGGAACTGGTCTGCTATATCCTGATGGACTAATACCCTCTGGACTGAGATACACACCTGACCTGCAACGGCAAAACCACCTAAGACCGTTTTCTTTACGGCTTTTTCAAGGTTTGCGTCCTTGTCAACAACAACAGCCGAGTTTGAACCAAGTTCCATAATTATCTTTTTCAGTCCTGCCTGTTTTGATATTATCTCCCCAACTTTAAGGCTACCTGTGAAGGAAACAACCCTAACATCCGGGTGGGTTGTCATCGCTTGTCCCACATCTGCATAACCGGGTATAACAGATACAGCCTCCTTTGGAACACCTGCCTCTAAAAATAGCTGGCACAACATTATCGGGGATAGTGGTGTCCTTTCACTTGGCTTTAGGACAAATGGACAACCGGCCGCTATAGATGGGGCTATTTTATGGGCTGTAAGGTTAAGTGGAAAATTAAAAGGTGTTATTGCGGCGACGATACCTGCCGGTTCCCTAAAATAAAATCCTTTTTTTCCTAAACCGTTTGGAACAGCGTCTATGTGGACATACTCACCGTGTATCCTTTTTGCTTCTTCAGCGGATAGGGTTATTGTTGTTATACATCTTTCTACTTCTGTTCTTGCCTCCCTAATTGTTTTTCCAACTTCGTATACAACTGTTTTTGCAAACTCTTCTTTTCTCTCCTCAAGGAGGGAGGCAACCTTCATCAGTATTTTGTATTTTTCATACGCAGACAGTTTTTTTAGCTTTTCAAAGCCTACCTTTGCCCTTTGGATAGCTTTTTCAACATCTTCAGGGGAACCTTTAGGCGCTTGACCTATAACCTGCTGTGTATATGGATAGATAACATCTATCTTTTCTTCCTTATCAACAGGTTCTCCACCTATAATCATAGGTAGTTTTATCATAAACCTACCCTCTAAACTTCCTTTTTCTATTAAAATTTTAGCATAATTTGAAAAACAGACAGTCAGAGAGGATTTAAAGCTTACAGCTATGTTATACTACATAACATGTTTATAACTAACAGAAGATTGGAAAGGATAAAGCAAGTCCTGTCTAAGAGACAGAAAGACTTGCAAGTATTTTCTGAGGGTATATCCAATCCCCATAACTTCTCTGCTATAATTCGCACATGTGATAGTGTTGGGGTTCTACACCTTTATTACTCTGTAAAATCAAACGAAGACCTGATAAATGAAAGGAT
>JAADEV010000032.1 GCA_013153295.1 Aquificota bacterium
GGGTAAATTTTTGGGAAAAAAGGGAAAAGTGGGGAAAATAGACAAAAATACCAAGATACCCTGTAAAAAATTTTTACAGGTTGACATAAGTATTTTTTTTTTTTAATTATTTCGCCTTTTTTGAAATCAAGAAAATTAAATTTTAGAGGAGGTATACACTATGAAAGGGTATGAAAAAAGTAGAGGTTTTACCCTGATTGAACTGGCGATTGTGCTGGTTATCATCGGATTACTCCTTGGTGCAGTGATGAAAGGAAAGGAGTTAATCCAGGCAGCAAAAGTTAAAAGGGTTATGAAACAAGCCCACGCCGCTATATCTGTTGCTGAAACATTTTACGACTACACTGGTAAGTGGCCAGGGGCTTTTTCTACAGACCCAAATAATCCAGCTACTAGAAATCCAGGAACAGACATTTGTTCTTTAGAAATTGTAAGACTTATATCAGATAATGGAACTACCTATTGTGCAGCTCCAGAGCAAAGGGCTTTTGAATTTTGGGGGTATGATGTTCCTAATACCAACTGCGGTAATAATGTGTCTGATAAAAATGGAACAACTGGTATTAATCAGTGTATCATACTAGATGGAATGGGTAGAGAACTTCAGGGACAAACTGATAATGCTGCAGCAAATACGTTGTATCCTGCTTATGGTCAAAATGACGGTGTTGTTTGTTTCTTCCAGGACGCATGGAACGGTCAGGCAACAACAACAGCTGCACAGAGAAAAGCTATGCTATCTATAGCAAGAATGTATGCAGGAGACACTCCTATCTTCAATGTAAATTGCGTTACAGATGTTGAAAGTTCCGCTTGTATAGTAGATATAAATGGAAATGGAACGACAAATGCTCATTTTGAGGCTCTTTGGGCTATAGGTGTTACTAGTAATATGAAACTTCTTTCTAGCCCAGCATCTAAAAGAATGCAGGCTTGTGTAAGACTATCTGTCGACTAATAATCTCTCCGCCAGTTTCCCACTCTGGAGACTGGCTTTTGAGTTTTTTTTACTCTTTACCAATTAGCAACAACAAACCTTTCCAAACCTTCAACAGCAGAAACAGAAAAACATCTTTTAAATACAGGTGTGGCAATAGTAGCGTTCATGATTATACAACCAATAATAAACAGCAAATAATTGTTAGTTTTATTCTAAAGTTATAGATAAATTAAATTTTTACCTTCCCCTGTTCTTTGTAAACCCTTGCTAAGATTTTGGCTATTGCTACATAGAATTTTTCTGGAATATACTCGCCTATTTCTACGCTGGAGTATAATGCCCTTGCAAGGGGTGGGTCTTCAACAATTGGAACATTGTTTTTTTTAGCTACTTCTTTTATCTTTTCCGCTATTAGATTTTTTCCCTTTGCAACAACTTTGGGGGCTTCCATCTCTTCTTTATCGTAAACGAGGGCTACTGCGTAGTGTTCTGGGTTTGTTATAACAACATCAGCCTTTGGAACCTCAGCCATCATTCTCATCATTGCCATTTCCCTTTGTTTCCTACGGATAGCCGCCTTAATCTGTGGGTTTCCTTCATACATCTTCCTTTCTTCTTTTATCTCGTGTTTGGACATTTTTAGGTTTTCTTCATACTCCCACTTACGGTAAAGGAAATCTATAATAGCCACAGGGATTGATATAAGGGCAAACGCAAGTATTAAAACAAGGGTGTATTTAAAAAGTAGGTATACCTCGTGGTTAAGTGGAACAAAGGAGGTGTTAAATGCCTGAGAGATAATATCCATAACAATAAAGTATGCAACAGCTGTGGCAAAGGCTAACTTAAGGAGATTTCTAACAAGCTCAAACAGGGTTTTAAGTGATACAAGTCTACCTAATCCCTTTATTACATTTATCCTTTCAAGTTTCGGGGCTAAAGCCTTTGGGGCAAAAAGTAAACCAAACTGGGCTACATTTGAGATAACCCCTGTAAGTAGAAGGGCTATAAACACCGGAGCAAGTAGTATCCCAAGCACCTTAACTGTGTAGAACACAAAACCACTGTTTATCTCAGGTATTAGATACAGCGGGTCTGAAAATGTATACCTAAAGTAGGAGGATAAAATCTCGTAGGAATAGGGTATATACCACACCAGTATAAGGAATGTTATTACCAAGGTTGCAGATATAGGTATATCCTGACTTTTGGCTACCTGTCCCTCTTCCCTTGCCTTTTGGCGACGCCGTGGGGTCGCCTTTTCCGTTTTACTTGGGTCTTTTGCCATTTCACTTACCCATTATGCCTATTGCTTTAATATATGTTTCTGAAAAGCCTTTTACAACAGAAACACCAAAGTATATAAGTAGAGAGGTAGCCATAAAGAGGGAAAACAACCCTACAAATATCTGCAATGGTAAGCCTACAATAAACACATTAATCTGGGGGATAAGCCTGTTTATTAAAGCTAAAGCCACATTAACCAAAAACAGTATTAACACAAAGGGAAAAGCCATTTTAAATGCAACATAAAAAATCATAGGGAGTTTTTCCAGTATGTATACAAATGAATTAAAGTCAAAGGACAAAACCCCAACAGGGAGTATTTTAAAGGAGATTACAAATCCCCCTAAAACAACCTGATAAGCTCCAGTTATAAAAAACAGCAGATAAAAAAGCATTATAAAAAACCTATCAAGGACTGAGATTTGCCCAAATGTAGGGTCAAACAGGTTAGAAACTGTAAAGCCCATAAAGTAGCTTATAATCTCCGCCCCGTAGGAGAAGGCAGAAACAAATATATTAACCAACAGCCCAAGTCCAAAACCTATTAAAAACTCCCTTAGTATAAGTAGTATGTAGGATAAAAGGGAAAACTGGGTGTGGTCTACCTGTATATCCATTATTTTCATAAAGAAAAAGGATAGGGCTACAGAGAGGATTATCCTTACATTAAGGGGTATCATAGCTGTGTTTAGTAAGGGAAAGCCTAAAAACATTCCCACCACACGGGATAAAACTAAGCTGAAAGCTACAGCCATATCAGGGGTTATTAAAGGTTCCATCTTTTATGATATATACACTATAAGGTTTTTTAAAAGCTCCTGTGTAAAATCTATCAACTTTCTAAAAATCCACGAACCGAATATAATCAGTGCAACCACTGTGGCAAATATCTTTGGGATAAATGTTAAGGTCATCTCGTGTATCTGGGTTGCCGCTTGAAAGATACTGATAAGTAGCCCAACTATAAAGGCTATAAGTATAACAGGCGCCCCTACTAAAAGGGACACATAAAGCATCTGTTGTATAAGTGTTATAGCTTGGTCTACTGTCATTTTTTCACCATTTGTAGCTTTGTATTAAAGCCTTTGTTAACAGCTCAAAACCATCTGCTAAAACAAACAGAATTAACTTGAAAGGTAGGGAAATCATCATCGGAGGTATCATCATCATACCCATTGACATCAGTATACTGGCTACAAGTAGGTCTATAACCAGAAATGGTAAAAATATAACAAAAACTATCTCAAAGGCAGTTTTTATCTCACTAAGTATAAAGGCAGGTATAAGGGTTATCATACTTACCTCTTCAGGGGATTTTGGCTTTTCCCCTGCTATATCTAAAAACAGCTTTAAATCCTCCTTTCTGGTGTTGCTAATCATAAACTTTTTTAGGGGGATTGAAGCCCTTTGTATAGCCTCCATATCCCCTATCTCTTTGTTAAGGTAAGGCTGTATTGCGTTTTTGTTTATATCCTCAAAAACTGGCTTCATAATAAAAAATGTTAAAAACAGTGCCAGTGAGATAATAACCTGATTAGGTGGGGACTGGGGGATACCAAGTGCGTGTCTAAGTAAGGATAAAACAATAACTATCCTTACAAACGAGGTCATTGCAATAAGTATAGACGGTGCTAAGGACAGTATGGTTATAAGAAAAAGTATCTTAAGGGTTATATCCAGATTGTTTAACTGCTGAAGTGTGTCTGTTATAGTGTCCCCGTAGACAACAGAGGGAAGTATAAACAGGCTAATTGGTATTATCAGATATTTTTTCATCACCTTTTTCTGTATCCCCGTCCAGCTTGTCCCACTTCTCTATTATACTGATATTTTTTTCACTAAAGGCTAAAAAGTAGTATTTATTGTTTGCTTTAACAACAGCTAACCCTTTGTCTTTGCCGATAAACTTAATATCTAAGATTTTTATAATGCTTTTTTGGTTAGGTAAAAGCCCTTTCCAGTATCTATTTATCCCGTAGTAGATTGAGTAGATAATGACGACAACTATAACAAATGAGGACAGGAACTTAAGTATATCTGTATACTCAAGCAAGGTCTATAACCCTGATGGCGTATTTATCGTTTACAACAACAAGCTCCCCAATGGCAAACAGCTGACCCCGTAAGTATATCTCAACATACTCCTCTATATGTTTGTCTAACTTTATAATATCCCCCTCCTTCATACGGAGTATGTCTATAAAGTTTCTCTTTGTTCTTCCTACTTCCCCTGTTATCTTTAGGCTTATATCGTGTAAAAAGGATATATCAAGCTCTTCTTTATGCTCCTGTTTGGTTTCTTCCTTTTCCTTAAGCTGTTGGCTGTCCCCTTTCTTTTCTTCCATTGTTATGCTGTCTGTATCACAAAGTCTGTAAAGTAAACATTTTTAACTCCGCCAAGGGGCAGTATTGCGTTCACCCTTCTGAGTATCTCCTCCTTTAGCCTCTCAACCCCTTCTGCGGTTTTCAGCTCGTAAGATGTCTTTGTAAAAAGTAAGGTGGTAATACTGTCCTTTATCTGTGGTAGCCTTTTCTCTACTTCCTGTTTTACCTGCTCGTTTTCCACCTCAAGGATAATGGTAACCTTCAGATACCTGTCTGCGTCTTTGTCTGCAAGGTTGACAACAAATGTGCCAACCTCATACATAATCCCTAAGTTTTCTACATTCCTTATCTCTTCCTGTATCTTTTCAGCTTTGTTCTCTTCCTGATTTTCTTTTTGTTTATCTAATACAAGGAACTTGTAAGCCGCCCCTCCTCCTCCTCCCAGAAGGAGTAAAAGGGCAACAAGGAGGATAATAAGTTTCTTTTTTCCACCTCCCTGTTGCTGTTCTTCCTGTTCCTTATTCTCCTCCGCCATATACCACCCCGCATAAACCTTTTAGACTAAATTATACTACCTTTTCATATTCATAGCTTCCTGTAGAACTTGGTCTGAGGTGGTTACTGTTCTTGCGTTTGCCTGATAAGCCCTTTGTGCAGATATAAGGTTAATAAATTCTGTTGATATATCAACATTGGACAGCTCTAAGAAACCACTTCTTATTTTGGATATTACCCCTCCGGGAACAATTATAGGTGTGTATGTCTGGCTGTTAGGTAGATACAGGTTGCTACCTTTTCTAACAAGTATCTCTTTATCTTTAAATGTGGCTATGGCTATCCTTGCAAGGTCTCTTATCTGCCCGTTGGAGTAGACACCTTTAACAACCCCGTCTTCACTTACAGCTGTTGAGATAAGGTCTCCCTTTGCGTATCCGTCCTGCTCTGCGTAGAAGATAAAGTCAGATGCTACCTGTTTAACCTCTTTAAAGTTTTCTGTTGTTGTTAGCGGTATCTCTGCCCCGTTGTTAGGGTCGTATCCAGCAAACACAACCTCTGTAGGGTCTACTTCAGTTGACCCTGTTTTTTCATCGTAAAGATAGTCTACAGTTATACTGTCAGAGTTTAATGTATTCTCAAGTAAAGGTATGTATATTTCCTTGTTATCGTAGTCTACGCTACCTACAACATTTCCGTTCTCATCAACTATATTTCCAGCCCCATCATCGTGCCAGTTTACAATATAATCAACACTCTTTGTGGTGTAAGACTTAATATGGATACTTCCCTTTGTAGGCACATTATCAAGTGTAAAGTATCCATCTGTTGTATCGTCGGTAGCAGTTTCGTTTTGGGCTAAGGATATTTGGGTATCAGCCTTAACACTGTTAACATCTAAGGTTCCATCGGACTTAAATACCAGCTGGACAGATTTGTAGTAAGTATCACCTACCTTTACAGGGACAAGTGTTCCGTCTATTGTTTTAAATACATTCCAAGTAGATGTGGCATTTGTGTTATCTACATCTACTTTTTGGAAGTAGTAGGATACTGTGTGTGGGTTTCCAAGGGAGTCGTATATTGTGAAGGAGTTTACATAGTTAAATGTTGTGGAATCACCGGGGGAGAAAGGTTCTGAGATAACCTCTACCCTTGAGTCAAGGTTTGTAGGCTCTTTAAATGTTATCTTTGTCGTTTCTGATGGCGGCATAGAGTTTGGTATTCTGATAGATTGGATAGCTCCGGAGATATTACCGTTTTCATCAAGCATCCACCCAAGCAGTTTCATACCGTTTAGGTTGATTAAATCCCCATCTGCGTTTGTCCTAAACTGTCCTGCCCTTGTGTAGTAGGTTAAGCCGGTGCTGTCTTGAACCATAAAGAAACCTTCCCCATCTAACGCAAGGTCTGTAGGGGTGTTTGTGTTCATTAAAGCCCCTTGGGAGAAATCCTTTGTTGTTGAACCTACAAAAGCCCCTCCACCTACTTCGTAGTTTTTAGGGGCGCCGTTTGCAAATGTGGTCAAACTCATAGATATTAGGTCTTCAAAGTTTGCCCTTTCTGCTTTAAAGCCAACTGTGTTTACATTGGCAATGTTGTCTGAAATGATAGACAGCCAATCCCTATTAGCACCAAGCCCTGCACTTGCGGTGTAAAATGACTGTATCATCGCCCTAACCTCCTATTTGAACAATTGAATTAAGGTCTACTTCATTGTTGTTTATTACAAGTTTTATACCATCTGGGGTTTTTAAAACACTTTCCACCAGACCTTCACTTATAACTGTGGCTACAACAGGCTCCCCTCCCTTTTCTGCTTCAACAAATATTGTGTAGTATCCATCTGGTAGGTCTGGGTTGTTTATCTCAAAGGGATACTCTATACCCCCATCTAAAAACTGGAATGTTTGCTGGTCTACAATATTACCCTCACTGTCTATAACTGTTATCCTTACTGTATCTGCGTCATCTTCTAACTTAAACTTAACTGTAGATGAACCGTCCTTTACATATGTGCTGTTCCCCTCGTAGTAAACTGTCTGGTCTATTAGTGTTGCGGCGTAAAGTAGGGAGTTTGTTGAACTTACCTCTTTAAGTAGGTCTACAGTCTGTTGGAATGAGTTAAGGACTTCCATCTCCCGTAGTTTAATTGTGTTGTCTATAAACTCTGTAATATCGTTGGCGTTTAGTGGGTCTTGCCACTGTAAGTCTGCAAGTAGAACCTTTAAAAACTCCTCGTTGGTCATCGTTGAGTTATCAAAGTTTGCATCAACTATTACCGTCGGCTTTAAATAGTTTGTTATCCCAGCTAACCCCATAGCTCCTTCCCCTTTGGACAATCTCCTCTATTAATAAATTTAAATCATTTTTACTAACTTTAAAGTTTATTTTCGTCATTTTATCCTGTTTTATGAAATCTTCCATTTTACTATGAAATTCTAAAGCTAAATCCAATTTGGGGTTAGCTCCTTTCTTATATAATCCAAGGTTAATCATATCTTCAGCTTCCCTGTATGTAGCCTCCAAATCCAAATATATCTGCTGGTTCTTTAAAGTTTTTTCATCTACAAGTTGTGGCATTAACCTACTTACACTTTTTAATACATCTATAGATGGGAATATCCTTTTGTTTGCCAGCTCCCTTGAAAGGAGTATATGCCCGTCTAAGAACCCCATTGAGGCATCTGCCACAGGGTCAAGTCTAATGTCGTCCCCTTCAACAAGTATTGTGTAAAACCCTGTTATACTACCTCTGTTAACAAAATTTCCCGCCTGTTCTATAAACTTAGGTAGTAGGTTAAAGACAGATGGGGTGTATCCCTTTGTTGTAGGTGGCTCTCCTACAGCCAGACCTATCTCCCTCTGTGCCATAGCTAACCTTGTTAGTGAGTCAACAAGTAGTAAAACATCTTTCTTTTTACTGGAAAAGTATTTTGCTACAGCTGTTGCAGTATATACCGCCCTTACCTTTGCTAAAGGTGGCTGGTCTGATGTGGCTACCACAACAACAGATTTTTTTAGCCCTTCCTCACCGAGGTTGTCCTCTATAAACTCCCTTACCTCCCTGCCCCTTTCCCCTATTAGGGCTATAACATTAACATCTGCAGTTGTAAACCTTGAAATCATACCAAGTAAGGTGGATTTACCAACACCTGCCCCTGCAAATATCCCTACCCTTTGCCCTTTCCCAACTGTTAAAAGGGCGTTTATACACCTTACCCCCACATCAAGGGGTTCTGTTATCCTGTCCCTTTCAAGTGGGTTTATACTTTCAAGTCTGATAGGTATCCTTTCTTCAGCTGATATTTTTTCTTTGTTTAATGGGTTTCCAAAAGGGTCTATTACCGTTCCAAGTAGCTCCTGCCCAACATTAATACTTGGCGGTTCAAGGACAGCCTCAACCCAGCTACCTGCTGATATACCTGTTGTATCACTGTAAGCCATTAAAAGTGTTTTCCCTTCCCTAAAGCCTACAACCTCTGCCTCTGTTCCATTTGGGAGTATACACCTGTCCCCTATGGATACCTTCGGTAGGGTAGCCTCTATAATAGCCCCTGTTATTGATACAACTTTACCTTTTATCTTATATCTGGGCAGTTTTTTTAATCTCTCTTTTAATTTCATCTAAGATTATCCCTAACTTTTCTTTAAAGTTTGCCTCAATCTGGGCATTTTCTATTTTTACTTTAAAATCACCAACTTGTAGCTGTGGGTTTTCCACAACCTTTATACCCTGTGTTGTTTCCAACAGCTGGGCTACCTGTGGTGATACCTCAACTACAACCTCCGTTTCCCCTAAATCCTCCAACAGCTTTTGTATCTGGTCTGATACATACTGGGCGTTTGATGGGTTTATGAACAGATACTCCATAATCTCTGGTATTGCTGATAAAACTGTTTCTTTAAGGGCAGTTAACCTTTTGTTATACCTGTCTTCTATCTGGGAAAGGGTTTCCTGTATACTGTTTTGCAGACTGTTTATCCTTTCCTTTAGCTCTTTGTCCTTTTGGGCTAAAAGCTGGTTAATCTGCTCTTCACACTGTTTGTTTAGCCTTTCTGTAGCCTCCTCTTCCCCCTGTTTCTTTCCCTCTGCCAGTCCTTTCTGGTAGGCTTCCTGTATCTGTTTTTCATACTGTTTTTTCAGCTGGTTTATCTGGGATTGGTAGAACTTTTCAAGCTCCTCCTTTGATACCTCTTCTTTGTCAGGTGGGGGCTGTTGTGGAAGTCCAAAGTCTGGTATATCAAGGGACATTATGTTTTACCTTCGTCCTTTAGCCATTTACTTATTAGGTCTGCAATAAGCTCAGGTGATTCCTCTGCTATCTCCATTAGTTTTTGGTAAGCTGGCTCTTTCTCAAGGTTAAACTCCTCTATCTCCTTTTCGTGTAGGGCATACATCTCCGCCGCCATCTCAGGGGACATACCAACTGTTGTTGTTGTAGGTATCTCAAGCTCTTCTGTTTTCTTCGCCCTGATTGCCCTGAATGCCATAAAACCTGCAAGGAGAAGTATTATAAGGACTAATACTGCTATACCACCTATAAGCAACCAGTTTATATGGGTCGCCTGCTGTGATGCTTCTGCTTCAAGCTGTTGGGCTGTTGTTTCAAATGGGACACTTACAACTGTTATCTGGTCTCCCCTTTTTGGGTCGTAGCCTATGGCACTTTTTACAAGGGCTTCGTATGTTTTTATCTCCTCAGGTGAACGGGGTATAAACTCGTATCTAACATTCCCATCTTTGTCCACAACCTTTTTATACTTTCCATCTATAAGGACACCTACACTTAACCTTTTTATCCTAAATACATTTTTGTCTGTGCTTATTAATGATTTTGTTATCTCGTAGTTTTTTGTCTGGTCTTTTTTACTTTTTGTTCTGTTTATTACCGTTTCTGTTCCCTGTAGGACAGGTGGAACATTTGTTGCTGACCCCGGCGGTGTTATAGCAGGTGTTTCTGTTTCCTGTAGCTTTTCCTGTATCTTCCTTTCACTTACAACTGCCACCTTGTCAGGGTCTACTATCTGGTCTTTCTGTTTTACCTTTGCCACCTCAAGCTCAACAGATGCCCTTACCACAACCCTGTCAGACCCAAGGGCTTTTGCCAACATAGATTGGACGCTTCTTTCTATCTGCCTTTCTAACTTTTTCTTAAGCTGGACTGTTTTACTTGTTGATGCCTCTGGGCTGTCCTCATCAAGTAGGTCTGATAAAACCCTACCCCTGTTGTCAACAACTGTAACATTTTCAGGTTTAAGCCCGGGGACTGCGTGGGATACTAAAAAGACTATAGCCTTAACCTGTTCCTTTGTAAGGTCTTTCCCCGGCCATAGTTTTATAACAACTGAGGCTTTAGGCTCGTCCTCTTCCCTTACGAATATACTCTCCTTTGGTAGGGCTATGTTTACCCTAACATCTTGGACTGGGTCAAGCTGTCTAATTGTCCTTGCAAGCTCACCTTCCAACGCCCGTAGGTAGTTTATATTTTCCTGAAACTGGGTTATCCCCATCTTTGGCTCTTCAAATATCTCAAAGCCTACAGTTTGGCTGGAAGGTAAGCCTTTAGCCGCCAGTTTAAGGCGTATCTCGTAGACCTTGTCCTTTGGGACTAAAATAATTGTGCCGTTTCCCTCTACCTTGTAGGGTATTTTCTCTTCCTGTAGAACTGTAAGTATTTTCCCTGCGTCTTCAGGGTCAAGGTTGGCGTAAAGGACTGCATACTCAACTGAGGAGAGAGACCTTACTGCAACAACACCAAGTAGGGATACTAAAAAAAGCCCTGCCAGTGCTATGGCTATGTTCCTTGTGTTGCCATACTGTTTCCATAAAGCTAAAGCCTTCTCTTTTAGCTGGTTAAAATCCATTTACACCTGCATTCTCATTATTTCCTGATAGCTTTCAAGGGCTTTGTTCCTTATTTCTGTTATAAGTTTTAGGGATACTTCTGATTTTGCTATCTGATACATTAGCTCCTCTAAGTTTTCCACCTTATCCTCTGCTATCATCTTTTCTGCTTCCTTTGCCTTCTTCAGGTCTGCGTTTACATCTGCCACAAACTCTTTAAGTGTTTCACCAAAGGATTTTGTTTCCTTTTTATGGCTGTTCTGGGTTGTAAGCTGTCCAAATGTCTCAAAGCTCTCTATCCTCATAACCAATCCCCTTATTTATTATACTTTAATAAGCTCTATTGCTTTTAATAACATATCCTTGTGGGTGTTAAAGGCTGTAAGGTTAGCCTCGTAAGTCCTTATGGCAGAAATCATATCTACCATTTCCCTCAGTGGGTCTACATTAGGTAGGACAACATACCCATCTGGGTTTGCGTCAGGGTGTTCAGGGTCATACCTCATCTTAAATGGTGATGGGTCTGGGTCTATCCTTGCTACCCTTACTTGGTATATTGGTATCTCAGCCTCCTTGTCTAAAATAGCTTGGAATACTGGAACCTTTCTTCTGTAGGGCTGTCCTGTTCCGTCTACCCTTGTTGAGTTAACATTGGCAAGGTTGGAAGATGCCACATCTATCCTTATCCTCTGTGCCGCCATTCCTGTTATTGATACTTCAAGCCCTTTAAAAATCATTTTTTACCCCCTTACCTTCCTGTTATTGCGTATTTTAGCTTTGCCATCTCCTTTTTCATACTTTCAAGGAGTGTTTTATACATAATTGAACTTTCTGCTAACTTTGCCAGCTCTTCCTCCACATTTACCCTGTTCTGGTCGTATCCTACAAAGTTGTTAATAACATACTTCTGTATCCTTGTTTCTTTGTAGGGGAAAGGGTCTAAATGTTTCGGGTGTGTCCTTTTCAGTTTTACCTGCTGGTAAAATACCTTCTCAAACTTTATATCCACAGGTCTGTAAAACGGTGTGTCTGCGTTGGCAATATTCCCCTGTATAACCTTTGTCCTTTCCAGATAGAAGGAAGCCTTTTCCTGTAGGTCGTCTAAATGGGAGAATAAATCACTCATTTTTTAACTCCTTTAACACAAGGAAGTCTTGATAAACATTTTTTGCTATGATACTCCACTGGTTATTACAGTTTTCAATCTTTTTGTAAAATCTTTCGGCGGTGTCTCCATCTCCCACCCTAACGGCGGATATTACAACCCAACTGTTTATATCACAGTCCCCACCAAGTTTTTCGGAGATAGGCAGTAGTATCTTTAAAGCCTGTTTATACATTCCTTTGTCAAAAAGGGCGTATATTAACCTTTCAAGTAGTATCCTTCCAAGCTGGTTTATTCTGTAGTAGTCTGGGAAAAGGTCTATTATCTGGTTTACATACTCCACTGCCTTTTCAGGTTTGCCGTTTTGTAGGTAAAGATACGCCAGCACCACATTCCTTTCCACAGATATTTTTTTACACACCTTTAGTATACTACTAAGTAGTTTCCTGTCCACCTTACCTGTAAAAATCTGGTTCTTTGCCAGTAGTATGTAGTATCTACACCCTTTGTGTTTTACCTTCTTTAATACCTGTAGGGATTTTTGATACTCCTTCCTGTCAAGGTATGCCTCTGCTAAAAGTAGTAAGCCCTCATCATCTTTCCATCTTTCCACCATAAACTTGGCAACTTCCATAGCTTCATCAAGTTTTCCACACAGCTGTAAGTAGCGGTAGAACAGCTTTAATGTTTTTTTGTCAAAAACCTCTAAGAAAAACTTTTTATTTGCTAAAAACAGCTTACACCCTGTTTTGTAGTCTAACTTTTTTATCTCTGGAGACCATAAATCCCTTATATACTCCTTGTGTTCATACTTCATTCTGCTGACATTTACCAGTGAAAGCTCCCACAGTAGTTTTTCAAACAGCTTTTTAGAACCTGACGACAGGGCTATATACCCAAAGTTCCCAAGGGCAAAGAAGCCAACATAGTTGTTTCTGTTTGATACAAGGGTTTTTAGGACAAATGGTAAAGGGTCTATATAATCTTTGTCCCCTATTAAAAACAGCTTTTTCCTAATGTCTTCGTATCTTTCAAGGGCTATTAGCTTTAGTTTTGATATGGTTGCCTCTGGGGTGTTAGGGTATTTTTTTATAACCTCGTAGTAGTAGTTAAAGGCAAGCACCCTGTCCCCTGTTTTTAGGGCAATATCCCCAAGTCTAAGTAATGCCTTCCTTATTACAGTTTCATCTTTTACAAGGCTTATCATTCTTCTGAAAATCTGTTTTGCAAACTGGTAATCCCCTACCCTGTAGGCTGTCTCCCCAAGTATAAGGTAGTAGTTTGGGTTTTCTATTAGATACTGCTCATACTCTTTGTATACAGGTATAAGTAGTTTCATAGCCTCTTTGTAGTTTCCCTTTTGGAACTCAACAAGCCCCTTTACAAACTCAAACTCTTTCCTTTCCTTCTCAGAAAGCTCCTCAAGGTTCACCAGTATAATGTATCTGGTGATTATATCCATCTTTTTCTGCCACGCCGCAGTCCTAAGTATACCTATAACTGTCTCAAACTGTTTCTTTGGGGTGTCTGCCATTCTAAAAGCCATTTTGTAAGAGGCTAAAGCCCTTTCATACATAAACAGGTTTTCGTATATCTGTCCCTTTGTGTAGTAAAACTCCCAAGTATACGGGTTATCAGCCACATAAGAGTAGGTGTTAAGGTAGTATAAAGCCTTCTGTAGGAACTCCTTTATACCTGTTTTTACCCCAAGGTGTAGGTATATCTTTGCTGTTAAGAATAAAGCCTGTGGGTAGTAGGGGTTGTGGCTGTCCTTTGTAAGCCTTGCCAGTATGTTAAGGGCTGTGTAGTAAGACCCCCTTTTATACATTGTAAGGGCTTCTTTGTATAGCTGTTCAAACTCTTTAAGCTGTTGTTTGGTGTATCTTATTTTCTGGTCTACCTTTTTTTCAAGGGCGGTCTGCTGGTTGGCAAGGGCTACAGCGTAGAGTATAAGGGTAAGAAGGATTGTTATACTACGCTTTAACATTTACTTCTCTGCCAAAAGCGGTTTTTACCTTTTTCCTCCCGCCTGAGTAGAAGCTATACTCCCTATCTTTGTTTCTTATCCTTACCATAAACTCTTCTATTCCACTTTCCTGTATTATGTTTGATATATCAGATGACAGTGTATCCAGTGATACTGTTGTGGCGTCTTTCATAAGTATTGAAAGGTTAAGCCTGTTTCCGTTGTAATTTGCCTTTAGTGTAAGGTCGTTTATCCGCAAGTTAAGTGTAAGATTTCTGTGGAAGTTTTTCTCCTCCTGTAAACCTTCTTGACTATCTGTGTTTGTGTAAGAGAAACCTTGCTGGCTGTCTCCACCTTCCCAGCTGTTGCTGTTGTTGTTTGTGTTCCCCCCTGATACAGTTTCTACAGGCTGTCTGTCTAAAAGCTCCCCTGTTGCCCTGTGGCTGGTCTGGTGTTTTGTTTCCACTTTGTTTTCCCAGTGTATCACCCTATCCTGATTAACCTCTGCTATACCTTCCTGTTTATCTGTGTTTTCCACAACCTTTGTGTAGTGGGTCTGTCTCTGGGTGTTTACCACTGTGTTAGCCTTTTTGTCTTCCTTTTTTACCTCCTCCCTCTCCAGCTCCCTTTCCCCTGCTTTTGCTACAAACTGGTAGCTGTTGTCCTTTGTTGTAATGTTCTGTGGCTGTTTGCCTTTTTGTTTAGCTGTTGTTTCCCCTATGTTCAGCTGGTTAAAGGTTGTCTGTTCTGCCTGCTCCACCGCCAGTTTTTTGTTGTTTTCCACTGTTTTTGTAGGCTGTTTTACTGTCTGTTGCTGTGGTGTGTCTGTTCTTTCAGCGGTGGCTTTAATCTGGTGTGTAGTATTATCTACAGCTGTTTTTTCTGTTTTGTAAGCTGTATCTAAAGGCAGTTTTTCCTCTGTGGCAGTTGTTTTAGGCTGTCTGCTGTCTTTTGATATAACTTTTTTTGCCTTTGGCTGGGTAAAATCCCCTTTTAGCCCTGTTTGTAGGGTTTGCCTATGTTTGCGGTTGTCAGCTTTGTTATCAGCTGTTGTTAGGTGGTTTTCTACAGCTTTACCTGTTTCCACAGCTACAGTGTAGGTCTGTTGGTATGTTGCTTTTATGTCTGACAGCTTTTCTGTTTTTTCCGATTTTGCTGTTATGTGTTTATGCCCTTTTTCCCTATCACTTGGGGCAAGCAGGTTGTTTTCCTTAACAGTATCCTGTAGCTGTTTTTCCAGCTGTTTAACAGCTGTCTGTCTGCTCTGTTCCCCTGCCGATTTCTTGCTGTTCTCAACTGCTTTTGTAGGCTGTTTTTCTGCCTGTTGCTGTGGTGTGTCTGTTCTTCCAGCGGTGGCTTTAGTCTGGTGGATAGTGTTTTCTACAGCTGTTTTCTCTATTTTGTAAGCTGTATCTAAAGGCAGTTTTTCTTCTATTGCAGTTGTTTTAGGCTGTCTGCTGTCTTTTGATACAACTTTTTTTGCCTTTGGCTGGGTAAAATCCACTTTTAGCTGTGGTGTTTGTTTATCTGTTTCTTTTATGTTATCTGCAGTTTTTCCCAAGCTGTTTGTAGACTGTTCACTACCAGTCTGTTTAACTGTGTCCAATACCTTTATGTTATCTTGCCCAGATTGTAAAGGTGGTTTTTCAGCAGTTTGTTTTTCCGCCTTTCTGTTTTCTGCCTTAGTCTCTGTTAAACCTGTTTTTGTAGGTCTCTGTATGTTCCTTTCTTCTGTGGATAACAGCCTTTCAGGTTGTCCTTCTGTGTATATAGCGGTAGTTTCTGCTTTTTTTAGCTGTTTCTCTGTTTTTTTATTATGTGTTGTCTGTTTTGTGTCTGTTTTTTCTGTGTTTAACTGTTGGTTGTTTGGTAAGGTTAAGGCTATCTGTTTCTGTGTGTTTACAGACCTGTCTGTTTTAGTCTGGTTTTTCATTCTTTCAAATATAGCTTTAAACAGGTCTGTCTTTTTACTGCTTTTTTTTGCTTTCTTATTTGTAAGAAGGGTGGAAACTGCCACCTGTTGGGTTTTCATCTTTTTGTAAAAGCCTTTTTGTTTTTCTTTCGTCAGAAGGGAAGGGGGTGTTTACCCTATCCCCTCTGCTTTTAATCTATATCCTTGGTTTCCTTTATCAAGGTTGGTAGGTGGGGTAAGGTGTGGCTTTAGAAAGATAGACCTACCTGAAAGTATGGCTGTTTTATCTTAATATCAGCGCTGGTGTCGTCCACATCGTCTATCTTTATCTTTTCGTATTTGTAGCCTACACCTATAAACAGGTCTGCCACAAGGTTTCTAAACGGCTTGTATCTGATTTCCCCTGCTATATCGTAGTAATGGTTTCCCTGATAGGCTATACCGCTTGCCTCCACAAGTAGGGATACAGGGATAAGTGGCAGTTTTGTTGTTAACGCCCCGTGTAGCATAGGTATAGGCACAACAAGGGATTTTTCGTCCTCTTGGTTTCTTGTTTCGTCCCTTACCCATACATAAAAGTCTATAATCCTAACATTTAGTCCAACCTCTGCATCAAAAACCTGTGTGGCGTTTATAAACGGTAGGTTGTAAAAAAGCACCACATCGTAATGGTCTAACTCTAACTTACTTTTTACCCTGTCGCTGGCTGTAATTGTAATAAATCCAAACTTGTAGTCCTTTGATACTGTTCCGTCCCCTTCAAATCTCATCTTTGTATACTGTAGCTTAATGTTAGGTAGTAGTGGTATAGGGTGTTCTAACTTTGCCCTTAGGAAGAATGAGTTTTCTGTTCCCATATTAAGGTCGTCGTCCACATCTATCTTGTCCCCTTCATACTGAACCCAGCCATCAATATCCTGTTTTATAAATCCTGCTGATATTTCACCGTTTACCATCGGTAGGGCTGATGCAGAGGATACAAACAATCCCCCTGTTAACAAGGCAGATAGCAGTTTTTTCATTGTTTTCTCCTCCTTTACCTTTCCCTTTTTCCCTGTATAAACTCCTCAACCATCTGTTTTGCCTGCCAGTCTGTATACTGGATAGGCGGGTGTTTCATTGTGTAAGCTGATATTGAGTATAAAGCCCCTCCTATTCCCCTGTCCTTTGCTAACTTTGCACACCTGATAGCGTCAATCGCCACACCTGCACTGTTAGGTGAGTCTTCCACATCAAGTCTCAGTTCCAGATGCATTGGCACATCTCCAAAAAGTCTACCTTCCAGTCTGATAAATGCTATCTTCCTATCCTTCAGCCAAGGGACATAGTCAGAGGGTCCAATATGTATATTCCTACTGTCTATATCGTATGGTATAAGTGAGGATACTGCCTCTGTTTTTGACACTTTTTTGGTTTTTAGCCTGCTCCTTTCAAGCATATTTAAAAAGTCTGTGTTTCCACCGAAGTTAAGCTGGTATGTTCTGTCTAACTTTACCCCCCTGTCAAGGAGTAGCTGGGTTAAAACCCTGTGGGTAATTGTAGCCCCTACCTGTGATTTTATATCGTCCCCTACTGCCGGTATACCTTCAGCCTCAAACCTTTTTGCCCAGTCGTCGTCTGACACGATAAATGTGGGCATACAGTTTATAAACCCTACCCCTGCCCTTAGACAGGCTTCTGCGTAAAACCTTGCCGCTTTTTCTGCCCCAACTGGGACATAGTTTATTAACACATCTGCCCCACTTTCCTTTAGGACTTGAACCACTGTATCTAAATCATCTTCCTTTTCATCTGCTAAAACAAAGGCGTCCTCAGGTGGGTAGTTTTTCATATGCTCTGGAAAGCCATCTAAAACCTGTCCCATTCTAACCTTTACCCCTGTTTCTGGGACATTGGGACAAAATGTAGCTGTGCAGTTAGGTTGGCTGAATATCGCTTTGGAAATATCCTGTCCAACCTTTCTGGCGTCTATATCCCAAGCGGCTACAATATCTATATCCCAAGGTTTGTATCCCCCTATATCTTCGTGCATTAAACCGCTTACATCTACAGACTGTTTTTGTTTGTAGTAATGTATCCCCTGTATTAATGCACTGGCACAGTTTCCAACCCCGGCAATTGCCACTTTTACTTTTTTATCTGACACCTTTGTCCTCCTATAGTATTATCTCTTTTGCTTTTATTATCTGTGGTATATCCATAATCTCTTTTAGTATTTTGTCGTTAACCCTGTCATCAAGCTGTAAAGCCCCAAGGGCTATTTTGCCCTTTTCCAGTCTACCTAATCTAAAGCCTGCAATATTAATGTTGTGTTTTGCAAGTATCTGACCAAGCTGGGCTATAACACCCGGCACATCTTTGTTTTCAAACACCAGTATAACCCCTTCCGGGTCTATATCTATCCAGTATCCGTCCACAAGCATTATTTTTGGTATCTGTCCGTAAAACGCAGTTCCTCCAACTATATGCTCTTTTCCGTTTTCAACTGCTGTGATTTTTATAAAATCTTTAAATACTAATGCCTCTTCCCTTGTTGCCTCTACTATGTTTATTCCCCTTTCTTTGGCTAAAAATGGGGCGTTTATTATGTTTACAGGTCTGTCCAGTATCGGCTCTAAAAACCCTTTTAACACATAGGCGGATATTGGCTTTATATACTCTGCTATAGACCCTCTAACTTCTATGTTTATCTCTTTAAAGTTTCCACCTGCATACTGGGTTAGGAAACTACCTAACTTTTCTGCAAGCTGTAGGAATGCTTTTATATTTTCAAACCCTTCTGTTATTGTAAATGGGGCGTTTACCGCCGCTTCTACAAACTGCCCTTTTAATGCCGCTATAACCTGCTGGGCTATTTTTACAGCTACTTTGTCCTGTGATTCGTATGTGTTAGCCCCTATGTGTGGTGAGAGGCTTATATTTGGAAACTCAAATATTCTTCTTATTCTGTCGTCAGGTGGCTCTTTACTGAAAACATCAAGCCCTATCCCTGCAAACTTCCCTTTTTTCATATACTCATACATAGCGTCTTCGTCAACTATGCCCCCTCTGGCACAGTTTATAAAGTAAACCCCGTCTTTCATCATCTCAAACTCTTTTGCCCCTATCATTCCCTTTGTCTCTTCTGTTAGGGGACAGTGTAAGGTGATAATATCAGACCTTTTTATAAGCTCCTCAAGTGTATCAACAAGCTCAACCCCTAACCTTTCACCTTTTTCACGGGGTATGTATGGGTCGTAGGCTATAACTTTAGACCCTGCCGCTTTACATCTAATTGCAACCTGTGAACCTACATTCCCAAGCCCAATAATACCGACTACTTTGCCGTCAAGCTCTTCACCCATAAATTTCTTTCTGTTCCATTCACCTTGTAGCATTGATTGGTGGGCAAGGTGTAGCTTTCTAAGGACTGCATACATATGGGCTATTGTAAGCTCCGCCGCCCCAACTGTGTTTGCCCCGGGGGTGTTTACTACCAGTATTCCCCTTCTGGAACAGGCTTCAAGGTCAACATTATCAACTCCAACCCCAGCCCTTCCAACTACTTTAAGTTTCTCTGCCCTTTCAAGTAGCTCTTCATTAACAGGTGTTCTACTTCTGGTGATTATTGCATCGTAATCTTTTACTATCTCAAGTAGTTCTTCCCACCTGATTTCTGGCTGGTAGTCTATCTCTATATCTGGGTCTGCGTTGAGTATATCCAACCCTTTGCTGGAGATATGGTCTGTTATAAGGACTTTATACATCTGGGTATAATCCTCCTTTTTTATAGGCTAATCTGCGTGTTAAATAATACTATTATACTGTATTTGTTTTACTTTAGGGCTGTGGTATGGCTATTTTTTCATTCCAATAATGATACTTACTACTACCAACACCATAAAAAAGACCATTATAAACACCAGTTTTTCCATTTCCACCCCTTTTTGTGTTTTTTCCACAGCAAGTATAATTAATTATATCTTTTCAGCGGGGCAACATTTATGGGCAGATACAGGGTTTTTTATTTTGAGAATAGAAAAGAGGGAGAGGTTTTAATCGGCTGTCCGGTGTGTGAGAGGATAGGAAGAAATTTCATAGAACCAATGGCGGTTATTCTGGAGGAGGGGGATTATCAAGAGTTTGAGGAACAGTTTAAAGAAATAAAATCTCTGGAAGAATTAAAGAAAAATAAAAAAATCTTAAACAAAGATGATTTGGTCTGCATTCTTCATCAGGATAAAGAGGACGAACATTGGGAAGAGGATACGAAAG
>JAADEV010000131.1 GCA_013153295.1 Aquificota bacterium
TACCTGAAAAAAGGCTGGTAAAACTTGCCCTTGATATAATCCCAGAGTATATAAATCTGTCTATAGTAGATAAAAAAGTGGTCTCAATGGCTTTAAAAGACTTTGCTAAAAAGAAGGGCAAGACCCCAGATGAGATAAAGAAGGAGCTTTTAGAAGGACTGGACAAAGTAAGGAAGAAAGAGGAAGGTATACTAAAGGAAGTTGCTGAAGCCCTTTACCATCTGGTAAAAAACGAAAGGGGACAGCTAATATTAGAAATTACAAACAAGTATGAAATGAGTATAAAAGACCTGTTAGAAAGTAATATAAAAGACCCCAAAGATTTCTTAAAATACTTTGATATAAAGATACGGTATAGGGAGTAGGATTAGAAAGCCTGTGTTAAAATTAGTTTTCTTATATAAATAGGTTGGAAAAGGTGTGTAGATGGGAAGGACTGTTTTGCTGGTTAATGATGATGGTTATGCGTCAAAGGGAATACTTGAAATGAGGAGGAAACTTTTAGAAGAGGGATTTAGGGTAATAACTATAACCCCTGACAGGAATATGTCAGGCTCAAGCCACTCTTTAACATTTACCAGACCACTGAAGATAGAGAAGTTAGAAGAGGATTTTTATTATGTTGTTGATGGAACTCCAGCTGATTGTGTCCACCTTGGGCTACATATAATCTTAGGGGGTAAAAAGCCTGATATTATGGTGGCTGGTATAAATACAGGTCCTAACCTTGGGAACGATATATTCTATTCTGGGACAGTTGGGGCGGCAAGGGAAGGTAGGCTTTTGGGAATGCAGTCTATAGCCCTATCCCCAGCTTCAGCGAAAAATCCAGACTTTAGTTTTATGGCTGAACTTTCAATGAAGATTATTTATCAGGTTTTAGATGTAGGTCTACCTGATAGGGTTTTTTTAAATATTACTTTTCCAAACACCAGAGATATAAAGGGCTTCCGTTTGACCAGACAGGGTAGAAGTGCCTACGAAGAAGAAATAAAAGAGTATATCTCTCCATCTGGGGAAAAGTATTACTGGATAGGTGGTAAGGAAAACTTTAATAGACCCGGTGAAGATGATACAGACTACACAGCTGTAAAGGAAGGTTATGTATCTATAACACCTATAGGACTGGATTTAACAGATTATAAAGGGCTTGAGGATTTACAAAATAGAAAGTTTAGTCAGATTGAATTCCCATAACCTCTTTATATTTGTCTACTATAGCCCTTCTAACCTGCTCTGTAAATTGGTTGTCAAGTGATTGGATTATGTCCACATATACGCCTTTTGAACTTACTTTTTTAGGGAAGGATATAAAAAGTCCCCCGTGTTTAGTTTCTATTAGTTTAATACCTTTTATCACAAGGGTGTCCTCTATAACAATGTCCGCTACAGCCCTTACACGGCCACCTATACGGCTGGTATCAAATGGGTATATTTTTACATCGGTTATCTTCATCTTAGGGAAAAGCCCCTGTTAAGGGGCTTCATATATTATTTTTTAACCATATAACAGTAATCAAATGTTTCTGCCATTGTTGGGTAGAGGTCTCCGGTGGTTTTGTTAACATAAACTTTTCTTATTACATTTATATCCTCATACCCTTCCAGTAAAAGCTGTCCTATATAGTATTTATTTCCTTCACATACCTCTACTTTAGAAACATTTTTCATTCCTTTGGCAAAGTTTTCAATTTTAGCTTTAGCTTCTTCAATAGGTATAGATGGTTTAACATAAACACCTTTCTGTGTGAAATCTGCAGATTTTTTTGCCTCTTGGGTAGCTCCTACAGAGGCACAACCGACTAAACATACAAGCCCTGCTATAAGGAGTAATGCTTTTTTCATTTTGTCTCCTCCTTATGTTAATAAATTAAAGCTGTAAGGAAGTAATCTAATATAAGTATAAGGACAGATGCAACTACAACTGCTGTTGTGGTAGATTTACCAACCCCTTCTGCTCCACCTTTTGTTATATATCCAAAGTAGCAGGCTACAACTGTTATAACAACGGCGAAAACTGCTGATTTGTATAACCCTCCAAATATGTCATGTAGTTCGGTAAGCTCTTTCATCTTTTCTACAAATAGGTAGGGATTTATGGAGTAAAGGTATGTTCCTACAAAGTATCCCCCTAATATTCCTGATGTGTATGATAGGACTGTTAATGCTGGAACCATTACTACAGCGGCTATAAGCCTTGGGGCGATTAGGTATCTTAGAGGGTTTACAGCCATTACCTCAAGGGCGTCTATCTGCTCTGTTATACGCATAGTTCCGATGTTTGCCGCCATTGCAGAACCACTTCTTGCTGTTATAAGTAAGGCTACAAGGACTGGCGATAACTCCCTTGCAAGGGAGAGGGATACTAAAGCCCCTATTAGAAACTCGGCGTTAAACTTGTGGAATGTGGGGTATGTTTCTACAACTAAAACCCCTCCTGTAAAAAAGCCTGTTATTGCTATAAGTGGTGCCGCTTGAACCCCTATTTCTTCCATATACTTAAGTATATGTCTTATTTTTGGGGGGTTTTTAACTGTTATAAGTAATGTCTTCATAAACAGTATTGTGGCGTTTCCAACATGTTCCACAAATGCTTTTAATTTTTCCATCTTAAAAATCTATCCCACTTTCTTCATCTAAAGATAAATCTATTGTATCAATATTTATTTCTTCATCTATTTTATCACCTATTTCGTCCTCTGTTTTTATACTGTCAGGGTCTACAGATGTTTTTGCAATATTTTCAAACTTGGTAATATCTTTTATAAATGCTAACTCTACTGTGCCTGTTGGACCATTCCTCTGTTTTGCTATAATTATCTCTGCTTTTCCTTCTTCTTCAGGTGTAGGGGATTTTTTGTAATACTCAGGTCTGTGTATAAACATTACAAGGTCTGCATCTTGCTCAATGCTGTTATGCACGATAATCCCATTGGCAACAAAGTTATGGGTTTCTTCTACCGTCATATCGTAAACATCTTCAACTCCTAACTCTTCTATAGAAACTATCTCATCCCAAAGTATATCTGAATTAGATAGTCTATATAGTTGTGTAATATTGTTGTTCCAATTCACCTCAGCTTTTGGTAGAATTCGGGGGACAGCTATTCTATCGCCTATTTTTAAGTTATCAAGTCTGTGCCAGCCGTCTAATTTTAAAAACGGATGGTTTGCAGAGGCTTTTATCTCCCTTCCTGTTCTAGTTTTTATTAGATAAACTTTCTTTCTCCCTGAGTAAAAAACTTTGGATACAAAGGCTTTCCTTAGTTTTAAATCCTCCCCAAGGGAAACAGTGTAAAACTGCTTTCCAACCATATCTTTTATAGGAACTTCTTTACCAGTTTCCCAATCTATAACCAAGGTATCCCCTGTTAAACATCCACTCTCTCTTAGGTCTGCAAGTTGGGGGCGTTTGTCTGCCCTCATTTCTGCCTGTCTGGAAAGCTGGGCTAAAGAGATAACAGGTATATTTAACTCCTTTGCAAGGGCTTTAAGTCCCCTTGAGATTTCTGCTACCTCCTGTTGACGGTTCTCCGTCCTTCTATGGGAACGCATAAGTTGTAGGTAATCAACTACAATAAGCTGTATATCCCTTTCCCTTTTTAGACGCCTTGCCTTTGCCCTTAAGTCAAGTATGGATAGGGAAGGGGTATCGTCTATATATATAGGGGCGTTGGACAGCTCCCTTGCTGTTTCTGTTATTTTTTCTAATTTATCCTGACTGAGGAAACCAGACCTTATATCCTTTAGTCTAATACCTGTTTGTAGTGATAAAAGCCTCATTGCTATCTGTTCTTTGGACATCTCAAGTGAAAAGAATACAGCAGGTTTTCCATCAACTACAGATACATTGTGTATTATAGAAAGGGCAAAAGATGTTTTACCCATTGCAGGTCTGGCGGCGATAATGATAAAGTCTCCCGGGTGAAAACCGGTTGTAAGTTTATCTATCCCATAGAAACCTGATGGTATACCTGTTATTAGTGTTTCTTTCCGTGATAGCTCATTTATTATCTTAAGTGTTTCTTTTAGAACATCTTTTATATCGTAGTAATGGGTAATTGCCCTTTCTTCATTAAGGCGGAATATCTCTGTTTCCGCTTCTTCTATAAGCTGGTTTATATCTTTTACAGTTTTGGTTTTTTCTATTATATTTTTTGCAACGAGTATAAGATTTCTGGCTATAGCTTTTTCTTTTAACTGCTGGGCAAGGATTTCCAGAGTATTGTAAGGTGCCCCTTCTTGGGCTATAAGGTATATATACTCCTTACCACCTACTTGCTGTAATTTGCCGATACTCTCCAGATAGTTTATAAGAACAAGGGGACTTAAGGTTTTTCCGTTCTCTACTAACTCTATAATAGCTTCGTATATAATTCTGTGTTTGGTGATATAAAAATCTTCCGGTTTTAGGATATTAAAGACGGCGTTAGGGTCTGCTTCCTCACTTAAAAGCCCCCCAAGTAAAGCCATTTCTGTTTCTTCAGAGTAAGGCAACCATAGATGTTCTTCTGTTTTCATACTTCCAAAACACCCCGGCAAAAAAGATGGGTTTTTATTTTATCACTAAATATAAATTTTGATTTTGTTTAAGTTGTTCACTAAATCATTGATATTTAAGAAGTTTTTACTAAGGAGATTGAAAGTTTAATTAATTCTGGGTTTTACATTATCAGATATAAACTGGCTCTTTTGTATTTACTGCTTAGGCAACAGTTTTCAGTCCACTTAGTTCAAATGAAACAAACTTAAGTTTCGCATTCATCGGCTTTATATATGCGTTTTAACCCCACTTAGTTCAGATAAAGCACGCTTTGA
>JAADEV010000027.1 GCA_013153295.1 Aquificota bacterium
ACAGATAAAAGTAACAACTATCAGGGAGTCCAGATTTGTAGAAGTGGCAAAGTAAAATTTTTCTCCCTCCCCCCGCCAACGAAGGTGGGGGTTATTTTTAGTATGCCATTAAGCCTACTTTAGAATTGATATAATGTTATAGATACTTTTCTGTATTTAAAGGGGGTTTAATGGAAACTGGGTTTGGAAATTTTTACTACAAAGATGGACAGTTATACTGTGAGGAGCTACCTGTAGAAGAGATAGCAAAACAAGTTGGAACACCTGTTTATATCTACAGTAAAAAGGGAATAAAAGACAAAATAAACCAGTATAAAGACGCATTTAAAGACTACCCTACAATAATTAGCTATGCAGTAAAATCAAACCCAAATCTATCTATACTTAAAATAGCAAAGGAAGAAGGGCTTGGGGCTGATATAGTTTCAGGGGGAGAGTTATACAGGGTTTTAAAAGCTGGTATAGACCCTAACAAAGTAGTTTACGCAGGGGTTGGGAAAACAGATAGGGAGCTTAAAGAAGGTATAGAAGCTGGTATCCTGTCCTTTAATGTAGAAAGTATTATGGAGCTTGAAATCCTAAACAGTATAGCAGGACAGATTGGGAAAAAGGCAAATGTGTCAATAAGGGTAAACCCAGATGTTAACCCTAAAACACACCCTTACATATCCACAGGATTAAAGAAAAGTAAGTTTGGAATAGATATGGAAGATGCCCCTGAAGCCTTCCACCTTGCGGAGAAACTACCTAACATTAACCTTATAGGCATACATTCCCATATCGGTTCACAGATAACTGATGTTTCCCCTTACAAAGAAGCGGTGGAAAAAATAGCAGAGCTTGTGTCTAAACTGGAAAAGGAAGGTATAAAACTGCAGTATATAGATGTGGGAGGTGGACTTGGAATAAAATACAAACCGGAAGACACACCACCAACACCCTACCACCTTGCAGAGGCAATACTCCCAACAGTAAAACAGACTGGTCTTAAGCTAATAGTTGAGCCGGGAAGGTCTTTAACAGGGGAAGCAGGAATACTGGTGGCACAGGTTATTTTCCTAAAGGACAAAGGGGAAAAACATTTTATTATTGTTGATGCTGGTATGAACGACCTTTTAAGACCTGCAATGTATCAGGCTTACCACCACATAATCCCAACAAAACATAAACAGCCAAGTATAAAAGCTGATATTGTAGGACCTATATGTGAAACAGGGGATTTCCTTGCGTTGGACAGGGAGATAGCAAATCTAAATAGGGGAGAGTATATAGCCGTTATGAGTGCAGGGGCTTACGGTTTTTCTATGGCTTCAAACTACAACAGCCGTCCAAGGGCTGTAGAAGTGCTTGTAGACGGAGACAGATTTACAGTAATCAGAAAAAGGGAAACCTATGAAGATATTATAAAAGGAGAGGTATAAAGTAAAATGAAAGTTCTTGTAGTTGGTAATGGCGGAAGGGAACACGCCTTAGCTTGGAAGATAAAACAAAGCCCACTTGTAAAAGAGCTTTTTGTTGCAAGGGGAAACGCAGGTATATGGCAGATAGCCAAAAAAGTAGACATATCTCCAACAGATATTAAATCACTGGTTAAGTTTGCCAAGGAAAACCAGATAGACCTTACAGTAGTTGGACCTGAACAGCCACTATCCGAGGGAATAGTAAACGCATTTAACGAAGCAGGGCTGAAAATATTCGGACATACAAAGGAAGCATCAATATTAGAAGCAAGTAAAGTGTTTGCAAAAAACTTTATGAAAAAGTATGGAATACCTACAGCCTTCTATGAAACCTTTGATAACGAAGAAGAAGCTGTAGCCTTTATAAAAAAGATGGGAACACCAATAGTAATAAAAGCAGATGGACTTGCCGCAGGTAAAGGGGTTGTAATAGCCCATACAGAAGAGGAGGCTATAAACACAGTAAAGGATATGTTTGCAGGTAGATTTGGTGAGGCAAGTAAAAGAATTGTTATAGAAGAGTTTTTAGATGGAGAGGAAGCCTCTTACATAGCTATGGTAGACGGTGAGGAGCTTGTCCCAATGGCTACCTCCCAAGACCACAAACAGGTTTACGACGGAGACAAAGGACCTAACACAGGGGGAATGGGAGCATACTCACCAGCCCCATTAATAACACCGGAGATAGAAAAAGAGATACTGGAAAAAATTATGTATCCAACACTAAAGGGAATGAAAGCAGAAGGCAAACCTATGAGAGGTTTTCTGTATGCAGGTTTAATGATAGGTTCAAAGGGGATAAATGTCCTTGAGTTTAATGTAAGAATGGGAGACCCTGAAACCCAACCTATAATGAGAAGATTAGAAAGTGATTTAGTAGAGCATATACTTGACATACTTGAAGGGAAGATTTCTACTGTAAAGCCAGTTTGGAGTGATAGATACAGCATAGGGGTTGTTATGGCATCTGGAGGTTATCCGGGAAGCTACAAGAAAGGATACGAAATAACAGGTATACAAGAAGCGGAAAAAGACCCAGATGTGGTTGTTTTTCACTCAGGAACAGATATAAAAGACGGAAAGCTAATAACAAACGGCGGAAGGGTTTTAACAATCACAGCCACAGGGGAAACCCTAAGGGAAGCCAAAGAAAAAGTTTACAACGCAGTAAAAAAGATACATTTCAAAGATGCCCATTACCGAACAGATATAGGGGACAAGGGGATAAAAAGACTTTCCCAACAATAGGAAATATAGAAAATATTTTTTTATTCATTTATAATTAAACCAGATTTGATTTGGAAAAGGAGGGCTGTAATGCTTACCTATGATGTGCTAATAGTAGGTGCCGGCGGTGGAGGTTTAATGGCGGCACTGGAAGCAAGTAAAGCAAAAGATGTAAAGGTTGGAGTAATAACAAAAGTATACCCAACCCGTTCACATACAGGAGCGGCACAGGGAGGTATAAACGCCGCCCTTGCCAATGTAGACCCATCAGACAGTCCAGAGGTTCACACCTTTGATACAGTAAAAGGGTCTGACTACTTAGGAGACCAAGATGCAATAGAGTTTATGTGTAATGAAGCCCCAAAAAGAATTTACGAGCTTGAGCATTTAGGGGTTCCATTCTCAAGGCTACCAGACGGTAGAATAGCCCAAAGACCCTTCGGTGGAGCAGGTTTCCCAAGAACCTGTTATGCCGCTGACAAAACAGGACACGTAATACTACACACCCTTTACGAACAGTGTTTAAAAAATGATGTTGAGTTTTTAAATGAATGGTTTGTTAAAGAGCTACTTGTGGACAACGGAGAGGCTAAAGGGGTTGTAGCAATAGATATAAGAAACGGTGAAGTCCACGTTATAAAGGCTAAAGCAATTATTTTTGCCACAGGTGGATACGCAAGGGTTTACTGGGTTAGAAACTCCAACGCCATAGGTTCCACCGGGGACGGTGTAGCCCTCTGCTACAGGGCAGGTATACCGATAAAAGATATGGAGTTTGTCCAATTCCACCCTACTGGCTTAAGGTCTACAGGTATACTCGTTACCGAAGGTGCCAGAGGTGAAGGGGGATACCTGATAAACAACAAAGGTGAGCGTTTTATGGAAAGATACGCCCCTAACAAGATGGAGCTTGCCCCAAGGGATATGGTAGCAAGGGCAATAGAAACAGAGATACTGGAAGGTAGAGGTTGGGGCGAAGGTATGATGGCGTATGTCCACCTTGACCTAAGACACTTAGGGGCAAAGAAAATAAAAGAAAGATTACCCCAGATTAGAATGCTTGCTATAGACTTTGAAGGGGTTGACCCTATAGAGGAACCTATCCCAGTTAGACCTACAGCCCACTACTCTATGGGTGGTATCCATGTAGAGGATTATGAAACATCTATGACAAATGTAAAAGGTGTTTTTGCCGTTGGGGAGTGTGCCTGTGTCTCAGTTCACGGAGCAAACAGACTTGGTGGAAACTCCCTACTTGATATAGTTGTGTTTGGAAAACCTGCTGGGGCGGCGGCTGTAGAGTATGCCAGAAATATGCCAGAAGACCACAGCTACAACTACAAAGCGGAAGAAGAAAGGGCAAGGAAAGAGGTTGAACAGCTACTTAAAAAAGAAGGAACAGAAAACATAAACGATATAAGACTGGAAATGGCGCAAACAATGTGGGACAAGGTTGGTATTTTTAGGGAAGAAAAACCGATGAAAGAGGCAATAGAAAAGATAAAAGAGCTGAAGGAAAGATACAAAAACCTTGCCCCCGGAGACAGTGGAAAGCTGTTTAACACCGCCCTTATAAACTACCTTGAGCTTGGATACCTACTTGACCTTGCGGAGGTCATAGCAATTACAGCAGAAATGAGAAAAGAAAGTAGGGGAGCCCACGCCAGAAGGGATTACCCAGATAGGGACGACGAAAACTTCCTAAAACACTCTATGGCTTACTACACAGAGGACGGACCAAAGGTAGAGTACATAGATGTTAGAATAACCAAATACCAACCACAGGAAAGAAAATACTAAAACAGATGGGGCGTTAACGCCCCTCTCTTTTTATAACTGGTCAATTTTATTGATTGCTTTCATATTAGGCTCACAGCCGGCGTCCTTTATAACTTTAATAAGTTTTTCCTTTAACAAGTCATACTTGTCAGGGTTTGCCTTAATAAACTCACACCCCCTTTTACAAAACTTTGAAAGTTCTAAACCTTTGTAAAGCTGTAGTATATCAGGGTCAGCATCATTAAAACCTTCATTTGCCAGCTTATCACAATCAACACTGCTACCGTGTTTAACCACATATCTGCCACACATTAATGTAATAG
>JAADEV010000047.1 GCA_013153295.1 Aquificota bacterium
AAAGAACTAAGAAAGTTAAAAACCTCTAAACTTTACTTCCTTTTCCCTTTCACAAATGAAATGGTTAACCACCACAGGTGTAGTATTTATTTTTTCCTTGTGCTGTGGTAAATTAACAAAAATGTAAAGTTTCTGGTATCTGTTTCTATTTTTGTAGAAAGTTTGGAGGTAGTAGATGGAATACATTTACTTTGAAGGGAAGATAGTCCCTGAAGATGAAGCAAAGATTAGTGTAAAAACAAACTCCCTACACTACGGAACAGCCATATTTGAAGGTATCAGGGCTTACTACGATGAAGAAACAGATACAATGTGGGGGCTATTTTTCAAAGAACATTACCAAAGATTATTCCAAAATATGAAAGTCCTGAATATGGAAATAGATGAGGATATAGACCAGCTGATACAAATCACCATTGAACTTATAAAGAAAAACAAAATAAAATCTGATATTTACATTAGACCGCTTGTTTACTTTTCAGACCTTAAAATAAGCCCAAAACTGATAGGATACAACGCAAAAATAACCATATACACATATCCACTTGGGGATTATATAGATATAAACAACGGAATTAAGGCTATAGTTTCCTCGTGGACAAGGTTAAACGACAATATGATACCCCCAAGGTTAAAGGTTGCAGGGGCTTATGTTAACAGTGCGTTTTCAAAAACAGAGGCAATACTGTCAGGGGCAGATGAGGCAATAGTCCTTAACAAAAACGGTTATGTTTCTGAAGGTTCAGCTGAAAATATATTTATTGTAAGGAACGGTAAACTGATAACCCCGCCACTTTCAGACGATATACTTGAGGGAATAACAAGACAGGCTATTATCACCATTGCAAAGGATTTAGGATACGAGGTAGAAGAAAGGCATATAGCCAGAACAGAGTTGTATGTGGCAGATGAGGTGTTTTTCTGTGGAACAGGGGCGCAGGTATCCCCTGTTGTTGAGATAGACCACAGAAAAGTAGGGGACGGTAAACCGGGGAAAATAACAAAACAGATACAGGAAGTTTACTTTAACGCAGTAAAAGGCAGAATAGACAAATACAAACACTGGGTAATACCTATTAAATGAAAGAAAGTGTCCAAGAGTTTATACAAAACCAGCTAAAAAATAGGCTACCTTTTGTAAAGTTTTCTGAAGAAAGGTATTACTCCATATACTACACAGTTGAAACGGCAAACTTACAGGCAGGAAGGATAAACATACCCCTAACCCCTGTATCATTTAGCAACAACAAAGAGTTTTCAAAAAAGCACCATATATCAGGTGAGGTAAAAAGACTAAAGGGAATACTGCCACATATTGCCTTTGAAGATTTATCAGATTATATCCTTTATGTGGAAGATATAGAAACATTAGACCAGTTTTTTTATAAAAAATCATCATCACCTAAAGCTGTAATAACAAACAGTAAAATAGAAAAACCACTACAGCTTGATTTTCCTGTTTTCTACACAGATAAAAAAATCATCTACAAAACAGTTGATATAAACCTTAAAGTAAAAACAAACAAAAAAGAGGCTAAAAACTTTTTCCTTGAAAGGGGGGTTAGTGCCAGAACAGTTTATATACACTTCCCCTTTGACGAAAGGTTTTGTAATAAAGACAAAATGCATTTTTTCGCATCGTTTGAAAGTATGGTAAGACTTACATCAAAGCTGTTGTCCCAACAGGATTTGTTAAAGGGCTATACAGTAAAATTTATACTTTCAAACACTTACCTTTCAGATTACGAAGGGTTAAGATACCATATATCTGGGGAGAAAAAGAGGGTAGAGACGATTATTAATGTAGAGGGTGCAGGTCTAGGCAACGAAAAGGTTATATACAAAGTAAGAAATAACATACTATCCCTACCATACTACAACAGGATAAAAGGGTTTCTTAAAAATAGGGAAGGGGAGTATTTTAATGAAAAGCAGAAGTTCCAAAAACTTAAGGACTACTCAACTATAGACAAAATTACACAGAAATCTAAAAGCGAAACCCAAAAAGGGGAAAGGAGGCAGGTGCAAACTATTTGGCTAACAAGTCAACCTAACTCCCTTAAATACTCCCTTAGGAAGGAGTTCCTTACGATAGATTATGTTTTAGAGTATGTGGATACAATGTTTAACCTTTTAGACAGCCTATTTACAGCAAGAAAAAATAATACTCCTAAGGTTAAAGTGTTATGAGTAAACATATACAGCTAATAGTAAGGATTGTTATAGCTTTAGCAGTACTAACAACAGCCTTTGTAAGTAATGATGAGACAAAAACAATAATAATAGTTGCATCACTTACCTATGCGTTTTTCTCTCTGGTAATACCAAAGAACAGTGCCTTTAAGTATGTGCAGTTTGTTATAGATGTTATGTTTATAACTATCATAATGTTTATAACAGGGTATTCCCCACTGTCCCTACTTTTAGTCCCCCTGTTTACCGAGTATGTAAGGTCAATAAGGGATACTATACTGTTTCTTATCTTTTTCCTACTAACACTTGTAGAGACGTTATACATAACAAACTTTACAGAGATAACAGTTGTATTTATCGCCGTAGCCTCACTTATAAGTATATACGGCTTATACCAGCAGTTTAAAGAGGAAGAGGAAAAATTTAAGGAACTGGAGGAACAAAGTAAAAATCTATATATAAAGGCAAAGGGATACGAGGAAAAGATAGATGAACTAAACTCAATAATCAGTGTCTACAAATCCTTACAAACATTAAGGAAGGAAAAACACCCTATAAGGGAATGGATTTACGACCTTGATGAAAAGTTAGGAACAGATGGTATAGTCCTGTTTGATAGAAGGGTTAGGAAATGCTTTAACATAAAGGATAAAGATGTGGAGTGTAAACCTGAAATCCTTAAGTATATAAAAGAACCTATTATGGAGTTTACAAACCACGAGGTTAACAAAATACTTAACAACATTCCCTATGTATGGACAATTGTTATAGAGGAAGACGGTGAGGTTTTTGGTATCCTTGTTATAGCTTCTAAGTTAAAAAAGTTAGACAAGGAAGTGCTGGATATTATAAAAGACCAACTTACACTTTACTTCCTTGAAAATAGGTCAGGCTAATAGAAACCTTATAAGTATTGTGGCATAGCTACCTGCAGGTAAGGTAAAACTAAAAACCATACTGTTCCTGTCCTTTCCAACCACCTTTAGCCCTTTAGGGAAAACGACAGCCTTCCGTAAATCATCTGTAAGAACTTTTATACCTGCCACCTCTTTGTTAAAGGAACTGTTTGTAATACCTGTTTCTTTCAAAACGCTTTCCATTACATCTTTTAAAATAGGGTCTTCTGTTGGATACCTTTCCCCTGTAAAGGGTATATAAAGGGAAGACAGGTAATCTATATCATCAACATCTGTGTAAAAGCTAATATGTGTATCTTGTAAAAACTTTACACGCTTGAAGGGATACTTCCGTTCTATATACAGTGTTAAATACCTGTTCCACAGGTAAGACTGGAATGCAAAGTTAAACATAAGCCTAATATTCTTAGGGAGTATACGGATAGCCTTATCGTAAGAAAGTCCCCTTTTTAACCCAAGTATTAAATCCCT
Source organism: Aquificota bacterium (assembly GCA_013153295.1). GTDB lineage: Bacteria > Aquificota > Aquificia > Aquificales > Hydrogenothermaceae > Persephonella_A. The sequence continues at coordinate 3,582 of JAADEV010000047.1, forward strand.
TTCATACTGTTCCACCTTCCCACGGAAGTCTCTGTAGAATAAATCCCATTTACCCCAGTTTTTTACACTACCTTTTATGCTGAAATACTCCTTTAAAGCCCTTTCTGTATCCCCTTTTAGAAGATATTTAAATATAAAGTCGTTCCTTCCCTTTAGACTGCCAAATCTCTGCTCCCCAAAGTAGTTTGGAAAACCAAACCTTTCAGCCCTCCCCAAGTTTTCGTATACCCTTTCCCTATCCTCTTTTTTTATACCGTAAACCTTTACACGGAAACTGTTCCCAAGTAGCCCCCCTACTGCTATCGGCTCATCTGTATAACCTACCTTTTTTAAGCAAAAGCCAACATCTTTGTTAAAATTTAGTTTATCCACCTTAACCCATTTACCGCCCTTGTTTATATAACAGAGGTTATCCCCTATCTGGACTGTGGAGGGAATGGTAATATACTGGGTGGTTATTGCCATTTTATCCTTTAACCCTGCGAAACCAATCTCTGATGGTAGGATATTAAGTAGTTTTGAGAGGAAGCGGATTACCTGAAGTGTGGAAAGTTTACTTTTTTTCAGCTGGTAAAGGTGGTATTTCCCTTTTTCCTGTGGTTTTACCGTCGGGATTTCTTCAACAATAAAATCAGAGGGCTTTCTCTTTATCCTTTTTTCAAGGGTATCAACCATAGGTTGGCTGTTTTAACTGGACAGCTTAATTTTGTAGGCAAGTTCTAACAGTGTTTGGACAAGGAAGTATTTAATGAAAAGTATCCCAAAGATAACCACCATAGGTGCTAAATCTATACCACCGAAGTTTGTGGGAATATACCTTCTAATTACCCTGTAAACAGGCTCAGTAATACCCCTTAAAAATCTTACAATCTGGTTGTGTGGGTCTGGGTTAACCCACGATATTACTGCAGATATAAAAACAACCCACATATAAAGTGAAAGGGCGATGTCCAGTATTCTGGCCACCGCCTCTAATAGGTTTGCAACTATTAGCATACTTTACTCTTACTGGTTATCAAGGTCTGGGTGTTTTACAAACTCTATAATTGCCATAGGGGCATCGTCTCCCCTTCTTCTTTTATCTAACTTGTAAATTCTGGTGTATCCACCGCCAGATTTGTCATCTCCCCTGTCTTTAAATAGGGGGGCTATCTCTTTAAACAGCTTTGTTGCCGCCGCTTTGTTGTTTCTAAGTCTTGCGTTTAACAGTCTCCTTGATGCTATATCACCTTTCAGGGCAAGTGTTGTAAGTTTTTCAATAAACGGTCTTAATGCCTTTGCCTTGGCTACAGTGGTTTCTATTCTACCGTAGTTTATCAAATCAATAGCCTGATTGATAAACATTGCTTCCCTGTGGGCTTTCTTCCTGTGGAAACTTTTTGTTTTTACCCTGTGTCTCATCTATCTTACCTCTCCTACTCTTTTTTTGTTGGTGATGGTGCAAGCTCTAATCCAAGGTCAGCAAGGGCATCTTTTATCTCTTTCAGTGCTTTTCTACCTATACTTTTTGCTTCTTTCAGGTCTGCCTCTGTCATCTTTACTAAATCACCGATAGTGTTTATTCCTAACTTTTTAAGTGTGTTTGTTGCCCTTGAGGATATTTCCAGCTCTTCTATAGCAAGGGACAGTTTATCAGCCTCTATTTTTTCTGCGATACTTTCTGGTTCAGCTTTTTTAACCACCTCAACCTTTCTAACTGTTGGGTTCAGTAGAAGTTGGAAATGCTCTATTAGTATATTTGTTGCCTTTGTAAGGGCTTTTTCAGGTGTTATTGAACCGTCTGTCCAAAACTCAAGGATTAGTTTATCGTAGTTTGTTTTATCCCCAACCCTTGTAGGTTCAACCCTAAATGTGCATTTTTTAATTGGGGAGAATGCAGTATCTATAGGTATCCACCCTATTTCTGTAGGCTTTTCCATCTCTTCAACCATAACATAGCCACGACCTTTTTCTATCTTCAGCTCCATCTCTACCTCAACATCGTCTTCCACTGTGGCTATATGAACATCTGGGTCAACAACTGATATTCCTGCTGAAGATGTAAACTTTATATCAGAAGCCTTTATTTCACCGGGACCTTTAAACTCTATAATGGCAGTTTCACTTTCTATATCATCGTCCATTTTAAACTTAATTTGTTTAAGGTTTAGTATTATTTCTGCAACATCTTCCTTAACACCATCTATGGTTGTAAATTCGTGGGAAACTCCCCTTATTTTAACAGCTGTAATTGCCCCACTTTCTAAAGAGGAGAGTAAAACCCTTCTAAGGGCGTTTCCAAGGGTAATGCCGTATCCCCTTTCAAGGGGTTCTACATACAGTTTCCCGTAGTTTTCAGTTTTTGATGCTTCATCCCAGTAAATTTTATTTGGTTTTATAAAATCTAAAAAAGGCATAGGTTTTCTTACCTCCGTTTAGGGATTATTCCCATAAAAATTACATAGAGTAGAACTCAATGATTAGCTGAACATTTACAGGTATCTCCAGCTCTATATCCTGAGGTAGCTCTAAAACTTTACCCCTAAAGTTTTCCTTGTCCAGCTCAAGCCAGTTTGGTATAGACCTTGGGTCTCTGCTTTCTAAGTTTTCTTTAAACACTGGGGATTTTTTACTTTTCTCCCTTAGCTCTATAATATCACCTGCATTAACCCTGTAAGATGGTATATCCACCTTTTTTCCATTTACAAGGAAATGTCCGTGTTTAACAAGCTGTCTTGCCTGTCTCCTTGTTTTTGCAAATCCAAGTCTGTAAACCACATTATCAAGTCTTCTTTCAAGTAGTTGTAGGAATATCTGTCCAGTGTTTCCACCTTTAATACCGGCTATCCTTGCCGCTTCATCAAAGTATCTTTTAAACTGCTTTTCCCTTAAACCGCCGTATAGATACTTTAGCTTTTGCTTTTCTTGGAGACGGACTGCGTAGTCAGATAGTTTTACTTTCCTTCCCTGTGTTCTTCCGTGCTGTCCCGGTGGGAAGTTTCTATTTTGAAAGGATTTTAGGTTTCCTCCTACAAAAACCCCAAGTCTTCTACTAACCTTTGTTAAAGGTCCTAAATACCTACCCATATGTTAAACCCTCCTTTTACTTGGTGGACGACAACCGTTGTGTGGAATAGGTGTAACATCTTTTATCAGTTTTATGTTTAATCCAGCCGCCTGTAGAGACCTGATTGCAGATTCCCTTCCAGCTCCGGGTCCTTTAACCCATACCTCTATATCCTTCATTCCAAACTCGTTCATTGCTGTTTTTGCCGCCTTTTCTGCCGCCTTCTGTGCCGCGTATGGGGTTGACTTCCTTGTCCCTTTAAAGCCTTCTGTTCCCCCAGAAGCCCAGCAAAGGACATTACCCTCTTTGTCTGTAATTGTTACGATGGTGTTGTTAAATGTAGCCTGTATATGGGCTATACCGTAAGGCACGGTTCTTTTTACTTTTTTAGACGACCTTTTTCTTTTTCTTGCCATGATACCTCCCTAATTACCTTCTTTTAATTCTTCCTGCAAATCTTCTTCTGGTTTTTGCGTTTGTTTTTGTTCTTTGTCCCCTTACAGGAAGTCCAAGTCTGTGTCTAATTCCCCTGTAGCAACCCATATCCATAAGTTTCTTTATGTTAACTGCAACTTCCCTTCTTAAATCACCTTCAACTTTGTAGTTCTGCTCTATAAACTTCCTTATTGCGTTTAGCTCGTCAGGGGTTAACTCCCCAACCCTTTTCATACCATCTATTCCAGTTCCTTGTAAAATCTCTTTTGCCCTTGTTTTACCTATTCCGTAGATATAAGTAAGGGCTATCTCAAGCCTTTTTCTATCTGGTAGGTCTACTCCAGCTATACGGGCCATCTTTTCCTCCTAATTAACCTTGTTTTTGTTTATGTCTTGGATTTTCACAGATAACCATCACTTTTCCTTTTCTTTTGATAATTCTACATTTTTCACATCTCTTTTTTACAGAAGACCTTACTTTCATCTTTTCCACCTCACATTCTAAATATTATTCTTCCCCTTGTTAGGTCGTAAGGGGACAGCTCCACCTTCACCTTATCCCCCGGTAGTATCCTGATAAAATGCATACGCATTTTCCCAGAAACGTGGGCTAATACTTCGTGTCCAGTATCCAGCTTTACCCTAAACATAGCATTTGGTAGGGCTTCTTCTACTGTTCCCTCTACAACTATTCCCTTTTCTTTCTGCTCTTTTTTCTTCTTTTTTGCCATCTTTTCTCCTAATCTAATTTTGATAGGACTTCAGCCCCGTTTTCTGTAATTGCTACCGAGTGTTCAAAATGGGCTGACAGGGTTTTATCCTTTGATACCACTGTCCAGCCGTCCTTTAGCTTCCTGTAGTGGTTTTTCTTCCGCCCAAGTGTAGCCATCGGCTCTATGGCTAAAACCATTCCCGGCTTTAGAACCACATTCTCAGCGTTTGCCACACAGTTTGATACGTGTGGCTCATCGTGGGGCTTCCTCCCTATTCCGTGTCCCCCGTAATCACATATTGGGGACAGTCTGTATTCCTTTAGGGTTTCCTCTATTGCCCTTGCTATATCCTTTGTTGTATTTCCCGGTTTACACTGTTTTATTGCTTCCTCAAGGGATTTTTCAACCCCTTTAAGCAACCTTTCTTTTACTTGGGATTTAACATCACCTACTATGTAGGATATAGCCGCATCACCATACCAACCGTCGTAAACAACGCCAAAATCTATACTAACTATATCCCCTTCTTTTATAACCCTATTCTTTTTTGGTATCCCATGGACTATTTCCTCGTTTATTGAAACACACAAAGCCGCAGGAAAACCGTAAAGCCCAAGGAATGCAGGTTTAACATTCCTTTTCTCTGCCTCTGCCCTTGCTATCTCATCTAAGTCTACACCTGTCATTCCCGGTTTCGTATTCTCTTTTATAACCTGCAGTATTTCCGCTACTATTTTGTTAGCCTTTCTCAGCTTTTGCAGGTCTTCTTCCGTTTTAAAATGCACCATTTTGACAAACTATTATTTTATCACATTGATAAGGGCGTTGTAAACTTCCTGAGGTGGTCTATCTGCCTGTATGATTACCAGATTACCTTTCTGTTTGTAGTAATCTATAAGTGGGGCTGTTTGGGAATGGTAAACATCAAGTCTTTTTCTGATAACCTCTTCTTTATCATCTTCCCTTTGTATAACCTCAACCCCCTCTGGAGGTGGGTTAAATACGATATGGTAAACCTTCCCTGTTTTAGGGTCTACCCTTCTACCTGAAAGCCTTTTTATAACTTCGTTGTCCTCTACCTGAAACAGTATAACCCCGTCAAGTTTCCTTTCCACTTCAGGTAGCATTGTGTCAAGTGCTTCCGCTTGTGGTATAGTCCTTGGGAAACCGTCTAATATAATATCTTTACCTTGTAATCCCTGTAGTTTTTCTTTAATAATCCCTATGATTATACTGTCAGGAACAAGTTTTCCACTGTCCATATACTCCTTTGCCTTTTTACCAAGTTCTGTCTGGTTCTTTACCGCTTCCCTTAAAATATCACCTGTTGAAAGCTGGACAAAACCTTTCTCTTCCACAAGTCTCTGTGCCTGTGTTCCTTTCCCTGCTCCGGGAGGTCCTAAAAATATGTATGTTTTAGCCATTTTTAACCCCTCTTAAGGAAGCCTTCATACCTTTTCATTGCAAGGTGGGCTTCTATCTGGTGAAGTGTATCAAGGGCTACAACCACCACGATAAGGGCAGATGTTCCCCCAAAGTAAAATGGAACATCAAGCCATTTAATAAGGAACATAGGAAGGACTGCTATTGCCGCAAGGAAAAGTGAACCTACAAACACAATCCTTGTTAAAACATAGTTAAGATACTCTGCTGTCTGTTTACCTGCCCTTACTCCGGGGATAAATGCCCCACTTTTCCTAAGGTTTTCCGCTATATCCTGTGGGTTTACTAAGATTGCTGTATAAAAGTAGGAGAAAAATATAATAAGGGCAACATATATAACAAAGTATATGTAGCTCTGTGGGGAGAGTATATCAACTATAATCCTTGCTATATGGCTTTTTTCCACAAACATCTGGGCAATTGTAGCTGGGAACATTAAAACTGCCACAGCAAAGATAATAGGAATAACCCCTGCGGGGTTTAGTTTAAATGGTATGTATGTTGCTGTTTCCCCTATAGAACCGATATTTCTCCTTGCGTAGTTTATAGGAATTCTCCTTTCCGCTTCCTGTATGTAGATTATACCTGCAACCACTATTATTATTATTGCTATTGCTGTTCCAACTTGGAATGGTGATAAACTACCTGCCTTTAACTGCTGGTATGTTGAGATTACCGCATCTGGTATCCTTGCCACAATACTTGCCATAATCAGCATAGAGATACCGTTTCCTATACCAAACTCTGTAATTCTCTCCCCTATCCACATAAGGAAAACAACACCTGTTGTGATTATTACAGTTGTTAGGAAAATAAAGAGGATAGGAGACATAGATATTAGGCGTTCCCCTGTTTCTGTTGTGATATTGCTTATCCAAGTGGCAAGGGCAAAGGACTGGAACATTGCTATAGCAATAGTTAGATAACGGGTATACTGGGTTATCTTCCACCTACCGTATTCCCCTTCCTCTTTTTGGTATCTTTCAAGGGTAGGGACTACAGCTGTAAGTAGTTGCATTATGATAGCGGCGGAGATGTAGGGCATTATCCCTAAGGCAAATACAGAAAGCCTACCTAAAGCTCCACCTGAAAATAGGTTGTATATGTTAAATAATGCTCCACCGGCGGCGTTAAAGTAGTGGGCTAATGTTTGAGGGTCTACACCGGGAACGGGGATATGTGTTCCCAGTCGGTAGACTGCAAGCATAATAAGGGTATATGCTATTCTCTTCCGTAGCTCTTCTATCTCTAAAATATGTTTTATTTTTTCAATCAATAATTACCCTCACATTAGGCTATTATTTCACAGCTTCCACCGGCGTTTTTTATTTTCTCCTCTGCCGATTTTGAGAATTTATGGGCTTTCACTGTAAGTGGCTTTGTAAGTTCCCCATCACCTAATATTTTTACAGCCTTTGTGCATTTTATAAGCCCCGCTTCCTTTAGAACCTCTGGGGTTATCTCTGTGTTAGGCTCAAATCTTTCCTCAAGTGTTTTTATATTTACAATTTCATACTCTTTTTTGTTTGGGCTTTTAAATCCCCTTTTAGGAATTCTCATAATAAATGGGGTCTGTCCACCTTCAAAGAATGCAGGTAGATTTCCGTATCCCCTTCTGGATTTCTGCCCTTTATGACCCCTTCCTGCTGTTTTTCCGTGTCCAGAACCTATACCTCTACCTACCCTTTTCTTTTTATGGGTTGCCCCGTAAGATGGTTTTAATTCGTGTAGTTTTATTCCCATTATTCCACTTCCTCCACTTGGATAAGATGATGGGCTTTTCTGATATTACCTAAAACCATTGGGTTCTTTTCTAAGATTTTCTCATCATTTATCTTTTTAAGTCCTAAGGACTTAACAGCTTGTATCTGGTCTTTCCTTTTCCCAGCCAGTCCTCTAACCAGCTTTACCTTTATTTTCATTGTTGCCTCCTACTTTACTATTGGAGATGATGCGTAAATTTTGTAGTTCTTTCTTATTTTGTCCTCATCTACCCCCCTGATTTTTGCCACATCTTCAGGGGATTTAACCTTTAATAGGGCATCAAAAACAGCCCTTACTATATTGTTAGGGTTTGTTGTTCTGCTTATTATTTTTGTTAGTATATCTGTAACACCTAACAGCTCTAAAACAGGTCTAACTGGTCCACCTGCAACAACCCCTGTTCCTCTTCTTGCAGGTTTAAGTAAAACCACTGCACTTTCGTATTCCCCTATAACATCGTGGGGTATAGTCCCTTCAACAAGTGGGACTTTTATTATATGTTTCTTTGCGTCTGCTATTGCCTTTGCTATAGATGGTGGCACCTCGTTTGCTTTCCCGTGTCCAAAGCCAACGTGTCCGTTTTTATCACCTACAACTGCCAGTGTGGAAAATGAAAACCTTCTACCACCTTCAACAACCCTTGTGGTTCTTCTTATTTCTACCACTTTCTCTTCAAGCTGAAGTTGGGATATATCTATAGGGTTAGCCTTTTGTCTCTCTTCAATAATCCTTTCTATATTCTTTGCTCCCATACTCCTAACTCCTTAAAATTTTAATCCTTTTTCCCTTGCCGCTTCGGCAAAGGCTTTTACTTTACCGTGGTATATAAATCCACCTCTATCAAAAACAACTTTATTTATTCCCTTTTCAAGGGCTTTCTCAGCTATAAACTCACCTAACTTTTTGGCTATTTCCATATTCTTCCCGCCCCTAAAACCGTATTTCTGGACAAAGTCCTTGTCTATTGTAGAGGCACTTACAAGGGTATGCCCTTTTTCATCATCTATTATCTGGGCGTATAGGTTGTGTAAACTTTTGTAGAACGCAAGTCTTGGTCTTTCTGCAGTTCCAAATACCTTTTTTCTAATTCTTTTATGTCTTATTATCCTTTTTTGCCTTCTTGTTTTTACTGCCATTTTATCTCCTCTCTTTACCCTGTATTATTTCTTACCAGCCGCTTTACCGGGCTTGAGTTTTAGAACTTCACCTTTGTATCTTATACCTTTACCTTTGTATGGGTCAGGTTTTCTAAAGTTTCTAATCTCTGCGGCAACCTGCCCAACTTTCTGTTTATCTATACCTGATACCTTTATAATGTTTCCGTCAACTGCTATCTGTATGTCCTGTGGAGGCTCATAGATAACAGGGTGGGAGTATCCAAGCTGTAATTCAAGGGTTTTACCTTTCATATTTGCCCTGTATCCGATACCTACTATCTCAAGCTCCACTGTGAAACCGTCAACAACACCTTTTACCATATTTGCAAGTATTGCCCTTGTTGTTCCGTGGATAGCCCTCATAAAGGCACTGTCGTTAGGTCTCTCCACTTTAATCTGGTTATCCTCAACTTTTATTGTTAGGTCTGGGTGGAAATCTGCCTCAAGCTGTCCTTTAGGACCCTTTACTACAACGTGGTTTTTATCTTCTATTTTTACTTCAACCCCGTTTGGTATATCTATAGGTTTTCTACCAATCCTTGACATTTATTGTGCCTCCTTACTTTGTGTTTACCAGATATAACACAGAACTTCTCCACCAACCTTTTCTTTTCTGGCTTCAGCGTCGGTGAGAATTCCTTTGTTTGTTGAGAGGATTGCTATCCCAAGTCCTTTTCTAACATACGGTATGTTTTTGGCGTCTGCATACTGTCTTAGACCGGGTTTTGAAACCCTCCTTAGACCTTGGATTACAGGTTTTGTGTTTCTTGGTCCTAAATATTTTAATTTTATGATAAGGGTTCCTTGGTTCCCTTTTTTACCTTCCTCTGATACAGTGTAATCCTCTATGTATCCTTCCCTTTTAAGGATTTCTGCTATTTTTTCTTTTATTTTTGAGTGTGGAATGTATACCTCACTTTTCCTTGCTTTCTGGGCGTTGTTTATTCTGGCTAACATATCTGCTATTGGGTCTACTACCATTTTTCTGCCTCCTTACCAGCTGGCTTTTTTGACGCCGGGTATTTCGCCTCTTAAGGCTCTTTCTCTAAAACAAATTCTGCACATATTAAACTGTCTTAAGAAACCCCTTGGTCTACCACATATTGGACACCTTGAGTGGTTCCTTGTGCTGTATTTTGGTTTCTTTTGGAAGGATTTTACTATTAAACATTTCCTTGCCATATTTTATTCTCCTCCTTATCCTCTTATTGGAAGACCTAACAGTGATAAGAGATACTTGGCTTCTTCGTCTGTCTCTGCAGATGTTTCTATGATAATGTCCATTCCCCTAATTCTGTCCACTTTGTCGTAATCTATCTCTGGGAATATTATCTGTTCAGATATTCCAAAGGCGTAGTTTCCCCTTCCGTCAAAGGACATAGGGTTTAGTCCCCTAAAATCCCTAACCCTTGGTAGGGCAACGGAGATAAGTTTATCTAAGAAATCCCACATTCTTTCCTTTCTAAGGGTCACCCTTGCCCCAACAGGTAGTCCCCTTCTCAGCTTAAATCCAGCTTCAGACTTTTTAGCCCTTCTTATCTCTGGTCTCTGTCCTGTTATTGCCATAAGGTCTTCTACAGCCCTGTCAAGCTGTTTTATATCCTGAACAGCTTCCCCAACACCCATATTAACAACTATCTTTTTTATCTTTGGTATCTGCATTGGGGATTTATACCCAAACCTTTCCATAAGTTTAGGTGCTACTTCCTCTTCATACTTTTTTCTTAGTCTTGGTTTATATCCTTGTGCAACTGTCATTATCTTCTACCCCTTACTTTTTTTCTTTTTCCCAGACTATATCTATTACTTCACCTGTTTTTTTGTTTATCCTTTCTTTGATAATTTTGTTGTCCTTTTCCCTAATCCTGTATCCTATTTTTACCCTTTGTCCTGTTTTCTCATCGTAATACATAACATTGGATATATGGATAGGTCTTTCTATCTCTACAATTCCACCTTCCCTTATACCTTCTATTCCTTTTATATGTTTAACCCCTATGTTTACCCCTTCTATAACAACCCTTACTTTGTTAGGGTCTTTATCCCTAATTATCTGTTTTATTTTCCCTGTTTTTCCTTTTTCTTTACCTGCTATAACTATTACTGTATCCCCTTTTTTCAGCCTTGTTTTAACCATCTTTTATATTACCTCCGGTGCTAAAGAAACTATTTTTCCGAAACCCTTTGCCCTTACTTCCCTTGCTACAGGTCCGAGGATACGGGTTCCAAGGGGTTCTAAGTTATTGTTTAAAAGGACTACTGCGTTGTCATCAAACTTTATAAAACTGCCGTCAGGTCTGCTAACCTCTTTGGCTGTTCTTACAACTACCGCTTTGTATACCTTTCCTTTTTTTGCCACACCGTTTGGCAGGGCATCTTTAACTGTAACTGTTATAACATCTCCAAGTGTTGCAAAATCTGTTTGTTTCCCGAAGTTAACCTTTTTAGGTATACCGATACATTGCACCCTTTTTGCCCCTGAGTTGTCAGCTGTATTTAAGTAAGTTCCTCTTCTTATCATCTTTTCTCCTCTCTGATAAAAAAATTCCGCCTTTCTTCTGAAGTGGGGAAAACAAAATAATATTTTAATATTTTAGGCAGTTTAAATCAAGATTGTTGGGAGATTATTTCAACAACCTTCCATCTTTTTAGTTTGGAGATAGGTCTACTTTCCCTTATTCTGACTATATCCCCTTCTTTACATTTGTTTTCTGGGTCGTGGGCGTAAAACTTGGAAGTTTTCTTTATTCTTTTTCCGTAAAGTGGGTGTGGAAACTGTCTTTCTACTGCTACTACTACTGTTTTGTCCATTTTATTTGAGACAACTTTACCTACAAACTCCTTTTTGCCAGATTTTACAGCCATTATTCACCTCCACCTTTTGCCTGTAGTTCTCTTTCCCTGAGGATTGTTAAAATCCTTGCTATATCTTTTTTTGTTGCTTTTATCTCAGAGGGTTTTTCCAATCCCCCTACTGCGTTTTGAAATCTAAGGTTCATTAGTTTTTTCTTAAGCTCTTTTAACTTTTCTTTAAGTTCCTCGTCTGTTAAAGCTCTCAGCTCTTTTGCTTTCATTTTACGACCTCGCTTTTACAAGTCTTGTTTTTATTGGTAGTTTGTAGCCTGCTTTTCTAAAGGCTTCTGCGGCAACCTCTTCTGGCACACCTGCCAGCTCAAATAGTATATGCCCCGGTTTTACAACTGCTACAAAGTGGTCTAAATCACCTTTCCCTTTACCCATTCTGGTTTCCGCAGGTTTCCTTGTAACAGGTTTATGTGGGAATACCCTTATCCAAACCTTTGCCCCTTTCTTTGCCTCCCTTACTATGGCTATACGGGCGGCTTCTATCTGTCTTGATGTCATCCAGCAAGGCTCTAAAGCCTGTAGTCCATACTCTCCGAAAGCCACATAGTTTCTCCTTGTGGCTTTTCCTTTCATTCTACCCCTTTGCTGTTTTCTCCACTTTAGCTTTTTAGGTTGTAGAAGTGACATTTATGTTCCTCCTAATCTTTGTTCTTAAGTTGTGTGTAGCTCTTCCTCTATTCTCTTTAGGACTTCTTCCTTCTGTTCAGACAGTTTATCACCTTTGTATATCCAAACCTTTACACCTAATATTCCGTATTTTGTGGAAGCCCTTGCTGTTCCGTAATCTATATCAGCCCTTATTGTTTGTAATGGCATTCTACCTGCCATAAACCATTCTTTCCTTGCAAGGTCTACCCCACCGATACGACCGCCTATTTGGACTTTTATCCCTTTTGCTCCAGCTTTCATCGCGTTGTCTATAGCCCTTTTCATAGCCCTTCTGTGGGATACCCTCCTTTCAAGCTGTAGGGCTATATCCTCTGCTACCAGCTTTGCGTTTAGCTCAGGTTTCTTTACCTCATCAACATTAACCAGAACTTCTTTGGCGTCTGTTAGGTCTTGTAGTATTTTGTTAAGGACTTCTACCTCTGCCCCTTTCCTTCCTATTACTATTCCCGGTTTTGATGCAAGTATTTTTACCCTGATTTTTTCCCCAAGCCTTTCTATTACAACATCTGCTATTCCAGCCTGTTTATACTTCTCTTCTATAAATCTTCTTATCTGCATATCCTCGTGGAGAACCTTTCCATATCTCTTTTTGTCTGCAAACCATTTGGATTTCCAGTCAGTTGTTATACCTAACCTAAATCCTGTTGGATGAACTTTCTGACCCACCTTTTATCCTCCTTATGTCCTTTCAGCTAATATTATATAGATATGGGAGTATCTTCTTTTTTTAGGTGTTGCCCTACCGTAGGCTCTGGGCATATACCTTTTAAGTATAGGACCGTCTTCAGCCCTTATATCTTTTATATAAAGTCTGTCCACATCCATCTCTTTTAGCTCGGCGTTGGCTATGGCACTTCTTAATACACCTTCCACTATCCTTGCCGCCCTTTTGTTCATACCGTGGAGTAATGCTAAGGCTGTTCCAACATCTTTGCCCCTTATTACATTAATTATCTGTCTTGCCTTTGTAGGTGATGTTTTCGCATATCTTAAAACAGCCCTTGCTTCGTTATTAACAGTTTCAGCCATTTCCTTTCACCTCTTATTTTTTCTTAACTGCTTTTGCTGATTTGTCAGGGTGTCCCCTAAATGTTCTTGTTAGGGAAAACTCCCCTAATTTGTGTCCAACCATCTCCGGCTGAATGTATACAGGTATAAACTTCATACCGTTGTAAACGGCTATTGTATGCCCAACCATCTCCTCTGTGATGGTGCAGGCTCTATCCCATACTTTTATTACTTTCCTTTCACCTGTTTCATTCATTTTCCTGATTTTTTTCAGTAGTTTTTCGTTTACATACGGGTTTTTGTTCCTTTCGTTCCACTTTCCTTTATATCCCATTGCTATTTACCTCTGCGTTTGATTATGAATTTGTCAGAGTATTTTGCACCCCTTCTTGTTTTGTATCCTTTAGTTGGTTGTCCCCAAGGGGATACAGGGTGCTTACCGAATGTTTTACCTTCACCACCTCCGTGTGGGTGGTCAACTGGGTTCATAGCTGTTCCCCTAACTGTAGGTCTGATACCAAGCCATCTGCTTCTTCCAGCTTTTCCAAGTTTTACAAGCTCGTGTTCAGCTAAGCCTACAGTTCCTATTGTTGCCATACATTTCTTGTGGACTAACCTGATTTCCCCTGATGGAAGTCTAATCTGTATGTAATCCCCCTGTCTACCGAGGATTTGGGCAGACATTCCAGCCGCCCTTGCAAGCTGTCCACCTTTACCCGGTGTAAGCTCTATATTATGTATAAATGTCCCTACTGGGATATTTTCAAGTGGTAGGGCGTTTCCTACTTTTATTTCTGCATCTGGACCTGCCATAACAGTGTCCCCTACCTTTAGACCCTCTGGCCAGATAATATACCTTTTTTCCCCATCTGCATAGTGGAGTAAGGCTATCCTTGCTGACCTGTTAGGGTCGTATTCTATTGCGGCAACTTTGGCAGGAACTCCCCATTTATCCCTTTTAAAGTCTATTATTCTGTATTTTCTTTTATGACCGCCACCTTTATGTCTTACTGTTATTCTTCCTTGGTTGTTTCTTCCTGCCCTTTTTACTAAAGGCTCTGTAAGTGATTTTTCAGGTTCTTTTTTGGTTATTTCGCTAAAGTCGTAAAGTATTGCGTGTCTTGTTCCGTTTGTAACAGGTTTTAGTTTTCTAACTCCCATTCTTTTTCACCTCTAAATTAGTTCTGCTATATTTACAGGTTCTTCACTTTCTATCTTAACGATAGCTTTTTTCCATTTTTTTGTGAAACCGGGTTTACTAAATCCCATTCTCCTTCTCTTTGGTTTCACAATCATAGTTCTAACTTCCTTTACCTTTACCCCAAATACCTCTTCCACAGCCTTTTTTATCTCTATTTTGTTAGCGTCTGGGGCAACCTCAAAAACCAGTTTGTTTTCCTTTTCGTTCTGTTTTACCGCCTTTTCTGTTAAGACAGGGCGGATAAGAATATCGTATGGTGATTTGCCAGCCATTACCCTAACCTCTCATTGATTTTTTCTACTGCTGTTTTTGTAATGAGAACGCTGTCAGCATTTAACAGGTCGTAAACATTAAGTCCATCAACAACTAACACTTTTACTTTAGGTAAGTTTCTAAAGGATTTAAATATGTTTTCATCTTTTTCTGGGATAACTATCAGGACTTTTCTGTTTTCTAATCCAAGGTTTTTAAGCATCTCTACAGCCTTTTTTGTTTTTGGCTGTTCAAAGGAAAAGTCCTGTATAACTGTAAGCTCACCATCCCTTAGCTTCATTGTTAAAACGCCCTTTAGGGCTTTTTTTCTAACCTTTTTTGGTAGTGGGTAGTAGTAATCCCTTGGTTTTGGTCCGTGGGCTACTCCACCGCCTACGAATATATTTGCCTTTTTGTCCCCGTGTCTTGCGTTTCCTGTTCCCTTTTGTGGGAGTATTTTTCTCCTTGAACCTCTAACCTCTGCCCTTGTTTTTGTGGAAGCTGTCCCTGCTCTCCTTGAGGCAAGTTGCCACTTTACAACTTCCCATACAGTATGCTCTTTTACTTCTGAGTTGAAAACGGCATCGTTTAGGTTCACTGTTCCCACATTTTCCTTGTTTGTATTTATCACATTAACTTCCATCTAAATCACCTCTAACATTGTTTTTAGTTGCTTTCCTCTGAAGTTGAGGGGTTGTAAAACTCTTTAGCCCTGTTAAGTTTTCTCTTTCCTTTTCTTCTCTCTGCTATTACAGAGGATTTTATCTTTAGCACTGTGTTTGTGTGTCCCGGCACAGAACCTTTTACCAGTATTACATTCTTCTCTGGAATAATATCAACAACCTCAAGTCCTTGCACCGTTATGTTTGTATTACCGTAGTGTCCGGGCATTCTTTTTGTCTTCCAAACCCTTCCCGGGTCAGAACAGGCACCTATTGAACCTATAGCCCTGTGGTATCTTGAACCGTGGGATTTTTTAAACCCTGAGAAATCCCATCTTTTCATAGCAGAGGCAAACCCTCTACCCTTTGATTTCCCAGTAATATCAACAAGGTCGCCTTTTTCAAATACTTCTTCTACCTTTACTTCCTGTCCAAGTTGGACTTCTTCCCCATCTTTAAGTGGGAATTCTGCTAAAACTTTAAGTGGTTTTACCCCAGCTTTTTCAAAAACTGCCTTTAGTGGCTTTGGGGTTCTTTTTTCTTTCCTTTCACCTGAACCGAGGACTACTGCAGAGTATCCGTCCCTTTCCTCAGTTCTTACATTTACCACATAGTTTGGTTCTACTTGGATAACTGTTACAGGTATTGCTTTTCCGTTTATAAATACCCTTGACATTCCGATTTTCTTCCCAATTATGCCTTTTGGCATTGCTCTCTCTCCTTGTGGTTTAGCTTAGTTTTATTTCAACATCAACACCAGCAGGTAGGCTGATGTCCATTAGGGCTTCTATTGTTTGTGGTGTGGCGTTTTCTATATCTATAAGTCTTTTGTGTATTCTCATCTCAAAGTGTTCCCTTGACTGTTCAAACTTGTGGGGAGACCTGAGAACACACCATAGTTTCCTTTGTGTAGGTAAAGGGATGGGGCCCTTTATAACCCCACCACTTCTTTTTACTGTATCTATTATCTGCTTAACAGATTGGTCTAAAACTTTGTGGTCAAAAGCCTTTAACTTTATTCTTATCTTCTCCTGCATCTTACACCCTCTTACTCAATGATTTTAGTAACAACACCAGCACCGACAGTTCTACCACCTTCCCTAATAGCAAATCTCATCTGCTCCTCTATAGCAACTGGCTCCATTAACTCAACTGTTAACTCCACATTGTCCC
>JAADEV010000077.1 GCA_013153295.1 Aquificota bacterium
TAACCTTCTCAAACTGTATCTTAAATAGCTTTTCCAAAAATGAAAACAGACCGTTAACAACCTGATTTTTTTCAAAGTAAGGTTTGTAATCCTCATCACTTACATTAAACAGTTTCTTTTTCAGCTTTTCTGAATAGTATGCAAAATCGTAAGCCTCCACTTTACCTTTTAGTCCAAGCTCCTGTGCAAACTGGTTAAGTTGTTCATACTCCTTTTCCGCCTGTGGTTTGCTTTTCCTTGCCAGCTCCCTTAGAAACTGTATTACCTGCTCTGGGTCTTTTGCCATCTTAGTTTGTAGTGATAACTGGGCATAGTTCTCAAACCCCAGTAGGTTTGCCTTTTGGTGTCTAAGGGCAAGTATCTCCTCTAAAACCTTTTCATTTTCAGGTGCCCTTGTGGTGTAGGCTTTGTAAAGCTGTTCCCTTTTTTCCCTGTTTGACCCGTAGGTCATATATGCAATATACGATGGCTGGTGTAGTGTAAATCTGTATAAAGTTTTCCCGTTTTCTTCCACCTTTGCCATCTCAAGTTCTGTTTTAGGTAGCTCCTTAACATCTTCAAAGTTGTGTATATCCATTTTGTAGCTATCTGTTGCTTCAAGTAGGTTCTGGGCAAACTGGTTCTGTAGCTGGGACAGTTTTATGTTTATCTGTTTTACCTTTTCCCTTTTTTCATCTTCCAGCCCTACACCGGACAGCTCAAAATCCTTTATTAAATCCTGTAAAACCTTTTTCTGTTCCTGTGGTAGACCTTCCCCTTCCCTTTGGTAAATCTCCTTAAAGCTCTCATATAAATCCCTGTTCTGTCCAAGCTCTGTGTAATACTCTGTAATATGTGGTAAAAGGGAAGAGTATACCTCCTGCGTCTTTTTGGAGTTTTTTACATAGTTTAGATGGGCTATCGGTGAAAATAGAAACTCTAACTTTACCTGCATAAGTTGGTATGGTTTTACAAAGTTCTGATAGTTTTTTTCTGGTATGGAAAGGAGTTTTTTTATCCCTTCCCTATTTTCCTTTATCTGATTTAATACTTTTTCCTTCTGGGCGTCAAGGTTCTCATCTGTTATCGTAAACTCCTGAAAAGGTCTACCCATACTGCCTCCTTTATCTGATTTCTTCCCTGAAGTCGTCGTAGCTTTTGTAATCATCTGACTGTATAAGCTGGGTTATAAAGCTGTCTATATCTCCTTTTTCAAGGAAGATACCTGTAAGCAGTCTCCCTGTGTATCTGTTATCCTTTATCTCCCAAAACATATAAAACTCAGGGAATTTTTCCTTTAGCTTTCTGTATGCAACACCGTATTTACTGTCCTTTAGAGGGTTCTGCTCTAAAAAGAAATGGTTATCTGCTACAGTGATTTTGTAAAGTAAAGCCCCTTTCTTTGTTTTTACCAGCTCAAGCTGTATGTCCCACTTTTTAATCTGCTCCATCTTAATTCCTCCTTTGTTATTTGTCTTTTTTCATACTTTCAAACATATCTTTAACAGACCAAAATGCCATAGTAGAAAAACCTATTAAAGCAACTAACACAGCTAATACCACCATAAAAAGACTTAACTTTTCCATTTTTTAGTTTACCTCTACCTTTTTTAAAAGTTTTCTTATTTGAAAATAAACACTCACAGCCAAAATTACAAACACTATAAAAAATGTAGAGAGTAATATGAGTATAATTTCCTCCAATGTTTTAGACGGATACAGTTTGTATAAAACACCGCCTATTCCAGCTCCAAGGGTAAGGATAGAAATAACAAGCGTCCTCAGTATTCCTTCTAAAACCTTTGCCTTTTCTACTTCTATTTTTTTAAGCTCTATTTCACTCTGTTCCTTCGCCATTTTTTAGGATACCTTTATTTTGTGAGCTTTACCAACCATTTTAATGTAATGGCTGTATCCCTTCCTCTCTATATGCTCTTTTATACCTTTTATTACTTTAAGTGGGGAGTATGGGTCGTAAAAGTTTGCTGTCCCTATCTGAACCGCAACAGCTCCAGCGAGTATATGCTGTAAGGCGTCCCTATAATCTGAAATACCGCCAACCCCAACTATTGGGACAGATGTTCCATATTTTTCATAGACCTGATAAACCATTCTAACTGCTACAGGGAGTATTGCAGGACCAGACAATCCCCCTGTTTTCATTCCTATTATAGGCTCTTCCCTTTCCACATCTATTGCCATTCCCAAAAGGGTGTTTATTAAAACAAGCCCATCTGCCTTTCCCTCAACACAAGCCTGTGCAGTATCTAAAATATTTGTTATATTTGGGCTAAGTTTTACAAGGATAGGTTTCCCTGTTGTTTCTTTTAGCCTTTTCACAAGGGAGTATAACACCTCTGGGTCTGAACCGAAGGCGATACCACCCTTTTTTACATTTGGACAGGACACATTCAGCTCAAGTATAGCCACACCGTCTTCTTTATCTAAATGTTGGGCAACCTTTATATACTCTTCTTCATCTTCCCCAAATATGTTTGCAACAATAACAGTATCGTATTTCTTTAGCTGTGGGAGTATCTCCTTTGTAAAGTATTCAACACCCGGGTTTTGTAGCCCAATTGAGTTAAGCATTCCGCAGGGAGTTTCCACAATACGCTGTGGTGGGTTTCCAGTCCTTGGCTTGTATGACAGTCCTTTTACAACTACCGCCCCAAGCTGTGATATATCGTAAAGGTTGTTAGCCACCTCAAGACCGTATGAAAAACACCCTGAGGCTGTCCAGACAGGATTTTTAAACCTTATACCAAACATCTCAAAAGACAGGCTGTCTTCAGTAGGTTTAACAGTTTGCCCCAAAAAACGCCCTCCTTGGGATATAACAGTTTTCATTTTTTCTTAATCCTATGGTAAACTAACGGAAAAAGCAAGCCTCCAATAATAGAAAAAACTCTACAGTCTAATATTTGTGGGAGATAAGATGTATTTAGACAGGTTAAAGGCTTTTAAAAGCTACAAAACAGAAACTACCCCCTGTAAGATAAAACTGTCCTCAAACGAAAATCCATTTGGACTGCCACAGTGGTTAAAGGAAAAAATAGCGGAAAAGGTAAAGGATATACCCTTTAACAGATATCCAGACCCTAACTACACAGAGTTAAAAGAGGTAATAGCAGATTTTTACAAAGTGGACAGGGAGAATATTGTCCTTGGGAATGGGTCAGACGAGTTAATACACCTGCTTATTACCGTTGTTGGGGACAAAAATCAGCCTGTAATGTATCCAGTCCCCACCTTCCCTATGTATCAGGTATCTGCGGATATAATTGCCAGACCTAAGGTTGAGTTTCCCTTAGATGAAGAATTTAACCTACAAAAGGAAAAAATAGATGAAGCCCTTAACAAAAAGCCAGCTTTATGTTTTTATGCATCTCCAAACAATCCAACAGGAAACCTGTTTGATGAAAATCTGATAAGATACACTGCAGACAAAGGGGTTTTTACCGCTGTTGATGAGGCTTATATAGACTTTGCAGACACAGAGGGGTTCGTGGAAGAAGCCCTAAACAGGGAGAATGTGGTTGTTATAAGGACTATGTCCAAAATAGGACTTGCAGGTATAAGGCTTGGTGTGTTAATAACAGACAGGGAAACAGCCACACTACTTGATAGGGTAAGACCACCGTTTAATATAACCTACCCAACTGTGGAGATAGCAAAGGTAGTCCTTACAGAGGGTAAACAGGAGATAAAAAAACAGATAGATACTATAAAGGAAGAAAGGGAAAAAACTGTAAAACAGGTTAGTCAGATACCAGAGGTTAAGGTCTTCCCCTCACAGGCTAACTTTTTCTTAATCAAGGTTCCAGATGGGGACAAGGTTCATAAACTCCTTATACAAGAGGGGGTGCTTGTAAGGAATATGTCCCACCTTCCGGGTATGGAAGGGTGTTTAAGGGTCTCTGTGGGAAAACCAGAAGAAAATCAAGGCTTTGTAGAAGCACTAAAGAAAGTAATGGCAAGGTTGTAGAAACCTACGACCTAACCAACTGCCACAGGATATACTGGAAGATAGCTATAAGCCCGCCTAAAAATGCCCCTAAATAGGTAATATACTTTAGCTGTTTATTAGATATACCTAAGATTATCTCTTCAAGCTGTTTTATATCTATCTCCATCAAAGTTTCCTTTACCATCTCCTCAACAGGTAAATCCTTAATAGCCTCGTAAAAGCCCCTGTTTATACTCTCCTCTATCTTTTTTGACAGCCTTTCTGTAAGCCCTTCCTTTAACTTGTCCTTTAAAAGGTTTGCCAGGCTGTGTAAACCATCTTTCACAAACGGTAGCCTGTATCCCCCCTTATCAAGGATACTGTTTTTTACATCATCAACAATACGGTCTACAATCTCACCGATGGCAGTTTGTATACCCCCTTTAACCTTCTCCCTGTATCCACCCTTTTCAAAAAGCTGTTTAATCCTCTCCTCAGAAAATAGGTGGTGTTTTACAGTCCTTGCTATAGAGGAGGCAATTTCCTCCCGCTGTTTAGGTATAAGCCCCGGTGTAAACGGAACCTTAACCCCAAAAATCCTTTTTTCTGTGTAAGGTCTAAAAAGCATCTTTATAGCAAGATAGTTTGTTATGTAGCCTATAAAAGCCCCTATTAACACAAATACTAACAGTTGTAAAAGATTATCCATTCCTTAGCCTTTCCTTCCATAATACTTGAGTATAAACATTTTAGAGAATATTATTAATATATACCCAAAATTAAAAACCTTGTTTCCAACTGCCGATAAAAAAAACGCTACTAAATAAATA
>JAADEV010000064.1 GCA_013153295.1 Aquificota bacterium
TTAAAGTAGGTGATTATGTTGGTGATTGTTTACTTAAAGATATATCCTTCGGTGGTATCACTGTAGAGTGTGGAGATAAAGTTTACTATGTCAAAGTTGGAGGGGAGGAGTAAACCTTCCCTTTTTCCCTTCTCCCTCGTAGTATTCCCTATCTAATCTAACTTACTATCTAAGACTACCATTTTTAGAAATTGGAGTATAATTTTTAGTTAGAGGGGCATAACAAATTTTTGTGAAAGGGGGGAGGAATATTAAGTTGGAAAAAAGGAATGGGAATTAAAAAGAAGCTACTACTTATTTTCAGTTCTATCTTTTCATTTTATACCGCCTCTATATTTTTCCTGTTTAATAAATGGAAACAGGGGGATTTAGGGGATACAGCTTTTGTAGTTTCAGTTTTAGTTCTATTTTTGTCCTCATTATTTGGTGTTTATCTAACTGTTGAAAAAAGTGTTTCAAGCCCAATAAGAAGGCTAAAATCAAAGATAAAAGATACTTTTTCCTCTGAAGGGATAAAACCCCAACCTTTAAAGGAGGATTTTGGTTCACAGGAGCTAAATGACCTTTCAAAGGAGCTTGAGGACTTAGTGGAAAAACTGGCTAAACTACTGGAGGAAAGCCAGCAAAAAACAAATCTGTTTAAGGCGATAGCAGAAAACGCCCCAATAGGAATATTCCTATACTCACAAAAGTTTGAATATATAAACCCCTTTATAGAAAAGGTAATAGGATACAAAAAGGAGGAGGTTGTAGGTAAGGATATACGCTTTATGCTTTCACAGTTAGATGATAGGAAAAGGGAGGAGCTACTTTCTGTCCTTGAGAGAAGAATGAAAGGGGAGTTTTTCAAAAACAGGTTTCAAACAAAGGTAAAAACAAAAGATGGACAGGAGAAAGATGTCCTTGTTATATCTGACACAGTTAAGTTAGATGGTCAGTTTTTCGGCTTAGGGATAGTAATAGATATTACAGAAATAAAAAATCTGGAGAGGAAATTAAACGAACTTTTAGAGACAGACGCCCTTACAGGTTTACTTAGTAGATACGGTTTTACAAAAAGGGTAAGTGAGCTTATAGAGTTATACCAAAATACAAAGGAAAAATACTTCCTTATTATAGTTGATATTAGCAAGTTTAAGGTGGTTAACGATACCTACGGACACTATATAGGGGATAGTATACTTAAAAAGGTGGCAAAACGGCTTAGGAACGCTATGCATAAATCTGATTTAATAGGAAGGTTGGCGGCAGATGAGTTTGGCATCTTTATAACCAAATACTCAAAGTTTGATGATATAGCCATAATAATAGACAAGATAATAGAAGTAATAGAAGAGCCTATAAAGATTGGTGAGTATACATTTAACCTTAAGTGTAGTATAGGAATATCTGTTTTCCCCGATGATGGTAAAAATGTGGAAACCTTACTGAAAAGGGCTGGAATGGCGTTAATGAGGGCAAAGGAAAAGGTTGCAGACAAGCAACAAAGTAGTGCTGTGTTCTTCTCCAAGGAGCTTGAGGAAAGGATTATAGAAAGGCTTATTATAGAGAGGGAGATGAGAACAGCCCTTAAAGAGAGACCTGAGGAGTTTTATGTTGAGTTTCAGCCTATATACAACCTAAACACCCTTAAGATAGAAAAGTTAGAGGCGTTAGTAAGGTGGAACTCAAGCCGTTTCGGGAAGGTTTCCCCAGGTAAGTTTATACCTATAGCAGAGGAGACAAGGCTTATTAAAGATATTACAAACATAGTCCTACAGCAGGTTTTAGATAACCTGAAAAAATGGAGAGATGAGGGAATAGATGTTAGGGTTTCTGTAAATATATCCCCTGTTGAGTTTAAGGATAGGGATATAGTGGATAGGATACTTTCTTTCCTTAAGCCAGACCGTTTTGAGAGGAATATATCTGTAGAAATTACTGAAAGTGTTTTACTTGATAATGTTAAAGACACAAGGGAAAAGATAGAAAGGTTTAGGGCTGAAGGGGTTGAGATACTACTTGACGATTTTGGGACTGGATACTCATCACTTACCTATCTGAAAAAGTTCCCTATAACAGTGTTAAAGATAGATAGGGAGTTTATGAAAGAGCTTCCACAAAATATGGAAGACAGGGGAATAGTTACCACAATAATAAAACTGGCAGATTTTCTGTCTATGGACACTGTTGCGGAAGGGATAGAAACTGAGAAGCAGTTAAACTTCCTGAAGAATTCAGGGTGTAAGTATGGACAGGGATTTTTCTTTAGTAAGCCCCTACCAGCTAAAGATATAGAGGAAAAACTACTGGCGGAAAAGGGTTAATCCTTCTTCTCCCTTTCCTTTGTATACTCCTGAAGGAGTTTAAGCATAAAGACCTTTCTGTTTATCCTTGCCACATCTATAGGTGTAATACCGTTTTTGTCCTTTATATAGGGGTTTGCCCCGTGCATAAGTAGGAGTTTTACTATATCTTCATACTCGTAAAAAACAGCCCAGTGTAATGCAGTTCCTCCATTTTCGTCCTGTGCGTTTACATCAGCCCCCTTTGCAATTGCAAGTTTAACCCTGTCTATGTCCCCAAGTTGCGTGTAAACAATTAACATCTGGTTAGGGTCTGATGTATCTACCCTTTTACAGGAGAGTATTGGAAAAAGTAATAAAATAAAGGCTACAAATACTGTTCTTTTAGCTGTTATCATTGTTTCATTATCCCGTTAAAGATTATGGATATAAACTGGTCTGGGTGTTCTATTATCCTACCTTCTTTACCTGATATTACATAGGCAAAAACCTTAGCCTGTATAGAGCCTATAAAGAACATTGCCACATCTTCAGGGTCTAAATCCTCTTTTATACTTCCCTCTGCCTGTCCTTCCCTTATTATCTGGGATATTTTACTTTTGTAGTTTTCCACAAAGTTGTTTAGCTTTTCTTTAAATGCCACATCTTCAGAACGGGAAAGTTCAAAACACAGGACAGGGACAGCCCCCCTTGTTTCCTCTAAAACATCTATATGGGCTTTAAGTAGTAGTTCCAGTTTTTCCTTAACTGTAGTGCCTTTCTCAACAGCCTCTATTGCACTTTGGGAGCATCTGGAAACATACTTGTCTATAATATCCATTATTATCTCGTCCATAGATTTAAAATGTTTAAAAATTGCCGCGTCTGTTATCCCCAGTTTGTCAGCTATATTTTTCGCTGTAAACTTCCTTAAACCTTCTTTAACTATTATTTCAGCCCCGATTCTGGTTATCTTTTCTTTGGTGGATAGATTTTCCATACTCTCAACCATTACTGTCCTCCAGTTGTATCATTTTTATAAACTCCTTTAAGGAAACCTTAGCCCCTGCGGCATTCCTGTGTCCACCTCCCCCAAGTATCTTTGCCAAATCAAGGGCGTCAGGTTTGTTCCCAGTATTACTTCTAAAGCTGATTTTAACATCTTCCCCTGCAATGCTAAACAGGGCTACCGCTTGATTATACTTAGTAGACAGCCGATTTCCAATCTCCGATTGGAAGTAATTTGTATTATACCCCTTTACTGTGTATTCTCCTATTTTTAGTTTTACCTCCTTTGCCTTTTCCAGATACCTTTCAATAAGATACTGGGTAAAGGAGTTTATTACCTTTCCCTTTTCCACTATAGGTTCAATCGGTGCCTCCAACAGCTTAACAATCTCCTCTGGCTTGTTTGTGTAAGGTAGTAGAAATAGGTTCACATACCTTGTTGTTTCCCCATATTCCCACTTCCATATGTCTTGGTCTTCCACATACTTTACAAGCATTGGAGGGTCAGTCTTAAAAAGATATTCCCAGCTTAGGGAGGCACCAGACCTGTTGTTGTTAAATACAAACTTAAAGTTTTTATAACTTTTATCAAACCTTTCAAGGGTGTCCTTTGCACTAATATGGTGGTCTATATTAATAACCTCTCCAGCTTTGTTTAATAATGTTTCCAAATCCCTTTCCCTTAGGGAAAAATCCACTATATAGACTGTATGGCTTTTATCTATACTGTCTAAGACAGCCTCTAAATCTTTACTTTCATAACCGTGTTCTAAAGGGTAGCATTCTGCCTGTGGAAACTTTTTTAGAACTACAGCGGCGGCGGTAGTCCCATCTATACAGTTTCCGTGGTATATACAACTTACATTTTCCATACATTAAACCCCTTGTAAGGTTAGGTATAACTAACTTTTAGGTAAATAAACTTTAAAAAAATTTTTCAGAAATTTCAATACATTCCAAAGGGGCTTCCTTGAAAGTTATTCATATTTTTCGGCTTTTTTAGATTTGACTTATACAATATACAGGGTTATTATAGACTGCAACACAATATATAGTGGTTGGAGGGTAGAGATGAAAAACCTTCAATTTATTGGGAAAACATCAGTTAGGGACAACATTAGACTTACAGAAAATCCCAGATATCCGGTTTTTAAAGAGATATACACCAAGCAGAAAAAGGCTGTCTGGTTTCCGGAAGAGCTTAACATACAGCAAGATGTGTTAGACTACAAATCCCTAACACCGACGGAGAAAGACCTGTTTGACACCTCTGTAGGATACTTTGCATCTTCCGAGCTACTGGTTCAAAATGTGCTTGGAAACGGCTTTTTCCCTGTGCTTACAGACCCTTACGCAAAGATGAGCTTCTCCACACAGATGTTTATGGAAAACATACATTCGGACTTTTTTGAAATAATACTGAACA
>JAADEV010000107.1 GCA_013153295.1 Aquificota bacterium
TTCAAATTGGCTAAATTGGGAAAAATCAGGTATACTGTTAGGGATTTTTGGAGGGGTTTTATATGGAGAGATTATACTCCCCGTGGAGAAGCCAGTATATAGAAACCTACGATAAGATGGAAGGGTGTTTTCTGTGTGAAGCGGCTAAACACCCTGAGGAAGACGAAAAAAGGCTTGTCCTGTATAGGGGGGAAAAGGCTTTTATTATTATGAACCTGTTTCCCTATAATGCCGGTCATCTAATGGTTGTCCCATACAAGCATACAGGGGATTTCTTACAGCTTGATATGGAAACCTTGTGTGAAATATCAAAACTAACCCAACTTTCAATAAAAGCCCTAAAGATTGCCCTTAAACCAGATGGATTTAATTTAGGTTATAATTTAGGTAGGGTTGCAGGGGCAGGTCTTGAAGACCATATACACGAACATATTGTCCCAAGGTGGAACGGGGACACGAATTTTATGCCTGTTTTAGCAGATGTTAGGGTTATCTCCCAAGACCTTAGGGAGATTTATAAAAAGTTAAAGAAAACAATAAACCAGATAGAGGGCGAAGATGTGGAATAAGATTAAACTGTTAATCTGGCTTATTATCCTTTTAGTGGTGGCTTACTTTGTATCTATGAACACCCAGCCAAATGTGTCTGTTAAGTTAATGCCTGATTACCAGACACCTGAGATGCCACTGGCACTTATCATTATGATAAGTGTTATTATCGGTGGTTTACTAATCCTGTTTTTCACATTTGCAGACTGGCTGAACTTCAAAGTTGAAAAGGTTAAAGCAAAGAGAAGGATTAAATCCCTTGAAAAGGAACTGGCAAGGTGTCAGGAACAGTTAGAGGAGAAGGAAAAAGAGATAAAAACATTAAAACAGAGAATAGAGGAACTGGAGAAAGAGAAGGAAGAGGCTAATAAGGAAGGGGAACAGGAAGAGAAAGAAGAGTAAAACCTTGTATATAGGGGCTGAGATGCCCCTTCTCCTATACAGGGTAAGCCACCGCTAAAATGGGCAAAAGGGTTTTTATAAGTGTTGGGGAAATCTCCGGTGATAACTACGCCTCCCAGCTTGTAAAGAGACTGCCCCAGTTTCAATGGGTAGGTATAACCGGTCCAAAGATGAGGGAAGCTGGGGTAGAGACTGTAGAGAACCTTGAGAGTATCTCTGTTGTTGGTATCACCGAAGCTATCCCTAAATACTTCCATATTAGGAAAACTTTTAAGAAAGCTGTAAGTGAGTTGGATAAAGGTATAGACCTTCTGGTTGTTGTTGATTTCCCCGGTTTTAACCTGAAGTTGTTGGAAGAGGCTAAGAAAAGGGGTATAAAAACCGTTTACTTTATAGCACCACAGGTGTGGGCTTGGGGTAAAGGTCGGATACCTAAAATAGCCGAAAACACAGATGTTTTAATCTCTATTTTTCCCTTTGAAAAGCAGGTATACAAAGACTACCTTAACAAACTTAGGGTTGAGTATGTGGGACACCCACTTTTAGATATTATTGAAACAGAAACCTCCCTGGAAGAGTATAAAAGGATAGTCGGTATCCCCGCGGAAAAAACAGTTTTTGGTCTCTTCCCCGGAAGTAGGGAAAGTGAGGTTAAAACTTTACTTCCTATAATGTTAGAGGCATCAAGGTTAATAAAGGAAAAGCGCCCTGACCTACATTTTGTAATCCCCACAACACCAAATATGGAAGGGCTGGTAAACAGTATAATCCCAAAGGATAGGGCAGATATTACCGTCCTTACCAAGGATAAACTGAAAAACCACTCCTATGAGACGATGAAACACAGTGTATTTAGTGTTATAGCCTCTGGGACAGCCACCCTTGAGGCAAGTATAATAGGAAACCCTTTCCTGTTGGTCTACAAAGTTTCACCTTTAACATTTTTTATAGGTAAACTTCTTGTTTCCATAGACTACCTTGGACTACCTAACATAATCGCAGGTAAAGAGATAGTAAAGGAGTTATTGCAGAAAGATTGTAATCCACAGAGTATAGCTAACTACTCACTAAAGTATCTTTCTGACAAAGACCTTTACCAAAGAATGAAGCAGGATTTGGCACAGGTAAAGGAAAAGTTAGGGGGTAAGGGGGCGTTGGACAGAACTGCACAGATAATAAAAGGTCTACTTTCTGGGGAATAGCCTTTCAACAAGCTGTATTATCCTTTTCTGCCTTTCCTCTCCCTTTGGAAGGCTGTTTCTAAGGTTTTTAACCTGATTTAGTATATCCTCTAAATTCTCAGGTAGGCACTGCTGTATATACTTCCTTAGTTTTGCAGATAAACCAGGGGCTTCCCCTGAGGTGGTTATCCCTATTACAACATCTTCCCTTTTTACATACGCAGGGAATATAAAATCACAGTAATCTGGGCTGTCTACAGAGTTTACCATTATCTTTTTGTCCCTTGTATACTGGAAAATCTCTTTTTGGAGGGGAATATCATCAACGGCTACTATAACAATATCAACCCCGTCAAGGTCTGTAAATCTAAACTCCCTTTCCTCAAATGGTATACTGTTTTGTTCAAGGTAGGATTTTACCTGTGGGGAAAACCCCTTTGCCACAACCTTTAGGTTTGGCTTAAACGGTAGTATCTTCTCTATTTTACGGAAGGCTACCTGACCCCCTCCTATAATCAGAACATTTTTACCTTTTAGGTTAACAAACATAGGGAATAAAGCCATTTTTTACTCCGCTTTTAGGATACTTAAAAATGCTTCCTGTGGTAGTTCAACCTTACCAAGCTGTTTCATTCTTTTCTTCCCTTTCTTCTGTTTCTCAAGTAGTTTTTTCTTCCTTGTTATATCACCACCATAACATTTAGCTAAAACATCTTTTCTAAGTGGTGGTATCTTTGCAGAGGCTACAACTTTAGAACCTATTACCGCCTGTATTCTAACCTCAAATAACTGCCTTGGTATAACCTCCCTCATTTTGTCAACAAGGTTTCTACCTACCCTGTAAGCCTTTTCCCTGTGGACTATAAAAGAGAGGGCATCTACCAACTCCCCGTTTATCTTTATATCCATCTTAACAAGGTCTCCCTCCCTGTAATCCTTAAACTCGTAATCAAATGAGGCGTATCCCCTTGTGGCTGTTTTTAGCTTATCGTGGAAATCAAACAGCACCTCTGCCATAGGTATATCGTATCTAAGGAGGACTGTTTTTTTGTCTATATACTCAAAGGATTTTTGTATCCCCCTTTTTTCCTGAACAAGTTGCATTATAGCCCCTACATAATCGTTTGGGGTGATTATATTTGCCTCAATGTAAGGTTCCAGTATCTTTTCTATCTGGGACGGTTCTGGCATCTGGGCAGGGTTTCTAACCTCTATCTCTTCACCTTTTTTTGTTATAACCTTATAAATAACATTTGGGGCTGTGGTTATTAACTCTATATCATACTCCCTTTCAAGCCTTTCCTGAACAATCTCCATATGTAAAAGTCCTAAGAAGCCACACCTAAAGCCAAGACCGAGGGCTGGGGAACTTTCCATTTCGTATGTTATAGCCGCATCATTTATTGAGTATTTCTCAAGGGCGTCCCTTAAATCCTCAAACAGTGTTGAACCTGTAGGATACAGCCCTGCGTAAACCATCGGCTTTGCAGGTCTGAAGCCGGGTATAGGTTCATCTGTTGGGTTTGAGGCGTCTGTGATAGTATCACCTATCCTAATATCCCTAACATCTTTTATAGCCGCCGCTATGTAGCCAACATCTCCTGCTTTTAGGCTGTCCATCTGTGTCATATGTGGTGTTTGTGCCCCAACCTCTGTAATCTCAAACTCCTTCCCTGTGGACATAAGCCTTATTTTTGTTCCCTTTTTAGCCTCACCGTCTACAATACGGACAAAGGCAACAGCCCCCCTGTAGGCGTCGTAGTAGGAATCAAATATAAGTGCCTTTAGTGGCTTGTTTTCGTCCCCTTTAGGTGGTGGTATTTTGTTTACAATAGCCTCAAGTATATCCTGTATACCTATACCAGCCTTACCTGATGCAAGTATAGCCTCCTCAGGGTCTAAACCTAAAACCTCTTCTATCTGCTGTTTAATCCTGTCAACATCTGCAGATGGTAGGTCTATTTTGTTTATAACAGGTATTATCTCCAAATCCTGTTCAAGGGCTTGCCAGAATGTTGCTATTGTTTGGGCTTCTATCCCTTGGGTAGCGTCTATTAGTAGTAATGCCCCTTCACAAGCGGCAAGGGAACGGGACACCTCATAACCGAAATCCACGTGTCCGGGGGTGTCAATTAGATGGAGTGTGTAGTTATTACCATCTTTAGCCTTGTAGTTAAGCCTTACTGCCTGTAGTTTTATTGTTATACCCCTTTCCCTTTCTATATCCAGTGTGTCAAGTAGCTGGTCTTTCTTTTCCCTCTCCTGAATAGCCCCTGTATACTCCATAAGCCTGTCTGCTAAGGTAGATTTACCGTGGTCTACGTGGGCAATTATAGAAAAGTTTCTTATATACTTTAGCCTGTCTCCCATACAGTCCTTATCTCCATCTTTTGTTTACAAAAAATATTGTATACCTTGAACACAACCTAACCAACCCTAACCTTTGTCATCATTTAGAATGTGGTCTTTATGATACTATTTAAAGAAAAAAGCAGGGGTCTGTCTGTGGTTGTTGATACTGTTTGTGTTTACTGTGGTGTAGGGTGTGATATATCCTTCTCAGTTGATAATGGGGAGATAAAAAAAGCATTTGCAAAGAAGGAAGGGACAGTATCCCAAGGAAACCTGTGTATAAAAGGTAGAAAAGGTTGGGAGTTTTTATACTCTAAAAACAGAATAACAAAGCCAAGGATTAGTAAAAAATTTATTAACAAAAATAAAGATTTATTCCCAAAGGATATAAAAAACAGGCTTAAAGACCTTGTTGATAAAGGGGATTACTACGAAAGTAGCCTTGATTTTGCCTACCGTGTTGTTGGGTGGAAGCTAAAGGAGATAATCCAGAAATACTCACCTTACGCAGTTGCAGGAATAGGCGGTGCAAGGACAAACTGCGAAAGTGCATACCTTTTCCAAAAATTTATTAGAGAGTATATAGGTTCACCACATATAGATAACTGTGCAAGGGTTTGCCACTCCCCATCACTAAAAGGGCTAAGGACTACAATCGGGGAAGGGGCGGCAACAAATCCCTTTGATGATATAGAAAAGGCAGAGTTTGTTATGGTAATAGGTTCTAACACAACTTACGCCCACCCAATAGTAGCCAACCGTCTTATAAAAGGTGTAAAAAAAGGATTGTCCTTGGCTGTTGTAGATGTTAGACAGATACCCCTCAGCCGTTTTGCAAAGTATCACCTTACAATACCCTTTGAAAGCAACCTTTTGGTGCTTAATATGATGGCAAGGGTGATACTGCAAGAAGAACTTTACAACAGGGATTTTATAAAGGAAAGGGTTAAAGGGTTTGAGGAGTATAAAGAGGCAATACTAAACGACCCCTATACAGACCCAGACCTGTTTAAAAAAATAGAAGGATACCAACACCTAACAGACCAGATAAAGGCAGTGGCAAGGGAGTATGCCACAAAAAGATCTATGATACTTTGGGGGTTAGGTATTACAGAACATACAGATGGAAGCTACAGCGTAATGGCTTTAAGCCACCTTTCCCTTTTAACAGGTAATATTGGTAAAGAAGGTGCAGGGCTTATGCCTTTAAGGGGTCAGAACAATGTTCAAGGTGCCTGTGATATGGGATGTTTACCATACTACGCCCCAGACTACAAAAAACCACAGGAAGAGGGGCTGATGACCCCAGATATTATACAGGGAATATTAGATGGAAAAATAAAAGCTGTTTACAACATTGGGGAGGATATTGCCCATATACACGCAAACCAAAGTAAGATACATAAAGCCCTTGAAAAATTAGAGTTCTTAGTTGTTAACGAGTTATTCCCAAATGGTATAACACAGTTTGCAGATGTGGTTTTCGGTGTTAAAAGTGGATATGAAAAGGAAGGTATATACATAAACGCAGAAAGGAGATTACACCTTGCCCAGCCTGTAATAAAGTCTGAACTTCCAGACGACTGGGAGGTTTTAAATGGCATAATAAAGGAGATGGGCTACAAAACAGGCTACACCACCACTGAAGATGTTTGGAATGAGGTTAGGCAGGTTGCAAAGGACAGGTTTTCAGGGGCTACATACCAAAAGCTAAAGAAACAGCCACTAAAAGGTTTACAGTGGCCTGTTAACAGCAAAGATACACCTATACTACATATAAGCAAATTTAGAACACCCGACGGTAAGGCAAGGTTTGTTTACAAAGGTTGGAAAAAAAGGGGAATGGTGGAGGAACTTCTTAATAAGGGAAAGGTGGAAGGGTTTTACCTTACAACAGGTAGAGACCTTATCCATTACAACAACGCCGCCCAAACAAAAGAGTGTAAATCCCTTTTATCAAGGTTGGATAAAGATATACTCTACATAAGTATCAAAGATAAGGAAAGGGTAGGAGGAACGAAAAGGGCGATAATCAGGTCTAAATACGGGGAAAGTGGCGTTCTACAAGTTGAGTATGTGGACTGGCTGGAAAAATCCACATTGTATACAACATTCCACTTTATAAACAGTAAGGTTAACTTCCTTTTCGGTGATGAAGGGGACAGCTTTGTAAAAACATCAAGGTTCAAAAGTGTAAAGGTAGAAATAATATTAATAGAGTAAGTTATCATTTAGACAGATACTCTTTTATATTTTGGGCTACCCTTTGGGGTATGCCTAACTTTTCCAGTTCCTCAACAGAAGCCTTAGCTATATTGTCCACAGTTTTGTAAGTTCTGTATAGTATCTCTTTCCTTTTTTTCCCTACACCTTCTATCTGGTCTAAAACTTCCTTTAAAGCCCCTTTTTCCCTAAGTTTCCTGTTGTAGAAAAGGGCAAATCTGTGGGCTTCGTCCCTTATCTGGGTGAACAACTTCAGTAAAGGTTGCTGGTCAAACAGGTGAACCTCTTTACCGTCATCTGTGTATATAACCTCTTCCTTTTTGGCTATAGAGAATATACGGAGACCTTTTAAGCCAAGAACTTCTTTTACAGCTAATCCCTGTGAAAGCTGTCCCTTTCCCCCGTCTATCAAAACCAGTGGTAAATCTTCCATCTCCCTGTATTTCTTAAACCTACGGTATAAAACCTCCCTTAGCGAGGCATAATCGTCTACACCAACTACCGTTTTTACCTTAAATCTCCTGTATTCCCTTTTGTTCATACTGCCATCTTCCCAAACAACACAGGAACCTACAGTATACTCCCCTTGTAGTGTGGAAATATCAAACCCTTCTATCCTGTTTGGCAGTTCAAAGCCAAAAACCTCTTTAAACTTCTCCTTTAAAGCTGTTGTATCTGTGTATGTAAAGTTCCTCTGTATAAAGTTCTGTATCTGTGGTGGTATGCTGTTGTCTATACTAACCGGTTGGGATTTTTTGTTTGAAAGCCACTTTTTTATATTTTCCTTTTCTGATAGTGGACTGTTTACCAGTATAAGTGGGGGTATGTAGTTTCCACTGCTGTAATACTCTACTATCACTTTATCTGTAAAATTTTCATCTATCCCCTGTTGTTTCAGCTGTAAAAACTGTTTCCCTACTACCGTTCTACCCCTTACAACTATAAGTAATACCTGTTTCCCTGAAAAGTAGAATATGTCCGCCTCTTCAATAGGTAGTCCTACTGTATCCTGTTTTTTCACAAGGTTTTCCATTGCTGTAATCTGGTCTCTTACTACAGCCGCCTTTTCAAATAACATCTTTTGTGTGTATTCCCCTATTCTGTCGTAAAGCTGGGATAAAACAGTTTTAACATTCCCAGAGAGGAATGCCTTTGCTGACTTTACATCAAGTTTATACTCTTTTTTATTTATCTTTCCAACACAGGGGGCAGAGCATAAACCAAGATGGTAATCAAAACAGACCATACTTCTTTTTGGCATAGGTTCACAGGTTCTAAGTTTAAATACTTTATGTATAAGGTCTTTCATCGCCCTTGCAGTCCTTGACGGTAGGAAAGGTCCAAAATACTCACCTTTTATTTCCCCATACTTTCTGCTTATAAGGACTGTAGGGTATTCATCGTCGGTGATAACAAGCATAGGGTAGCCTGAGCCAGACTTAAGTCTAACATTGTATTTAGGCTTATACTGTTTGATTAACTCATTTTCAAGTAGGAATGCTTCGTAATCTGTGGCAGTTGTAATCCATTCTAAGGTTTGGCTTTCTGTGAATATCCTTTGTTCTTTAGGGTCTGTTTTTGTTGCCTGTAGGTGTCCTTTAAGGCGGTTTTTCAGGTTTTTTGCCTTCCCTATGTATATATACTTTCCCTTTTCCCCTTTAAACAGGTATACTCCACTTTCCTCTGGGGCTTTGTCTATGGTTTCTTTCCATCTCTCATAATGCACAACAGCCTTCATCTTCTATAAATGAGACCATTCCCATTATGTCTTTAAACTGGGGGACTGACTGGCTTACATACTGGACAATACCGTAGTTATCTATCAGTATTATAAAGTCTTTATCCACATCAAGACCAAACTGCTGTGGGAAATCCTTTGTTAACAGCTGAACATAGTCTATTAGTTTTATGTTTGCTTTGTTAAAATCCTCTTCATACCCTTCTAAATGGTCTTCTTCTGCTTTGTATATAACGATATGGTATTTCTGTTTTAGGTCGTATAGGTTTTTCCCTTCTATCCCTTCCAGATACTCAAAGTAAGGGGCTTTATCTCCTATTTTAACCATACTTTCTCCTTTATGATTTTGGGGGTAAAGGTGGTATTAAGGGGTGAATGGTCGGAGCGAGCGGACTTGAACCGCCGACCTCTGGCCCCCCATGCCAGTGCTCTACCGCCTGAGCTACGCTCCGACCTTAGCTGTTTCCTAACTTCCTATACAGCTTTTTACCTATTTTAAAAGATACTCCATACCTTTCTGGTATCAACTTCTCTTCTTTCGTTTTTGGGTTTCTGCCTATTTTAGGTGCCCTTTTCTTTACTATAAATGTTCCAAAACCTGATATTTGTATCTTTGTTCCGTCTTTACCGTTAAGTATCTCCTGTGTTATCAACTCAAAAACCCTGTTAACAATAGTTGAGATGTCCTTTTTGGAAGCCTTTACCTTTTTGTTTTTGATTATCCAGTTAACAATATCCGCTTTTGTCATCTGTCCACTCCTGATTTTGTTGGCTGACAAGGAAAATATTATACATTATTCCTGCTGAAGGTAAGAGTTTTTATACTTTATATAGTTCTGGTAGGATTTCTCCAACCAGTCTATCTCCTCCTGTGTAAGATGTCTTTTAAATTTGGCAGGGGAGCCTGTCCACAGTGAGCGTGGCTGTATCTTTTTGTTAGGGGTTATTAAAGCCCCTGCCCCTACTATACTTTCCCTTCCTACAACTGCCCCGTCCATAACTGTAGCTGACATTCCTATAAGACACCTGTCTTCTATTGTGCAGGCGTGGAGCATAACATTATGCCCTACTGTTACCTCTTTTCCTATGATTGTTGGGTATTTTTTATGGTCAACGTGTATGATAGTCCCGTCCTGTATGTTTGTTCTGTCCCCAATTCTGATATAGTTAACATCTCCCCTTATAACAACCCCATACCATATTGAGCAGTCTTCTCCTATTTCCACATCTCCTATTATTACTGCGTTTTCTGCTATAAATGCTGTAGGGTGTATTTTAGGATACTTTCCTTTGTAGGGTTTAATTATCGGCATTTTTCTTACCCCTGTGTTTTTTTAAAAACCTGTATCCAATTACAAAATAAAGGGCTGTCATAAAGACCATTATCAGAATAACCGGGACTGCGTTTAAAAGTTCCATCTACTCTTCCCTATACTCTGCCATTCCTGTTTCTGTTTCCCACAGGACTACTTTTACTACTTTTATATCTTCCAGTAAACCTGCCTCATCTAATTTCCCTTTTAGATAATCATATATATACTTTGCAAGGGCTTCGGCGGTAGGGCAGAAATCTACCACAGTTAGTTTTAAAAAGCCAAAATGCTGTTTAAAACTTGGGTAAAGTGGGTCATTTCTGTCTATTATAAATGAGTGGTCAAGCTGGTCTATTAAATCCCTTACAGCCGCTTTAATATGGTAAAAATCTATTACCATCTCTTGCTGGTCTAAGGTGTTTGACCCAACTGTTATTTCCAACTTGTAGCTGTGTCCGTGTATATTTAAACAGGGATTAGGTGGAATATCACCTTTTAGAAACTTTGAGCCTTTACCTTCCATAAGGTTCTGTTTCCATACCCTATGCCCAGCCTCAAACCTAAATCTCTTAGTAATCTGGTATTTCATCGGTTTTACCTCTAAAGCTGTATTTTGTAGCCGTCAAAGACAGGTCCCTCGTAGCAAACCCTTACATAGTTATCCTTTTCTGTATCCTTCACCACACAGCCGATACATATTCCAATACCGCAAGCCATTTTACTTTCAAGTGATAGGTATACAGGGGTATTTTTTTCCTTTGCTACATTTACCACTGCTTTCATCATACCCTTTGGACCGCAAACAGCAAGGGCAGTTTCAGGGTGTTGGTCTATCAGCTGTGGCAGGTCGTCTATAACAAGTCCTTTTTTCCCATAACTGCCGTCTTCTGTGTATATGATACTCTTGTCCATAAGACCGTTTTCCTCAAGCCAGCTTAACATAGAAAGCTGTTCCTTTCTCCTTACGCCGTAAATAATAGTAAACGGCTTTCCAGCTTTGTTTAATTTTTTTGCAAATAGGGAAAGTCCTGCCAGCCCTACCCCACCTCCAACAAGTATGTAGTGGGGGTAATCCTCTGGGAAAAAGTTATTTCCAAGTGGGGCTAAAATTTTTACCTTATCCCCTACCTTCTTTTTTGTTAAAGCCTGTGTCCCTTTGCCATAAACATCGTAAAAGAACAGTATATTATCCCCTTGTATATCTGCTATTGCAAAAGCCCTCCTGTTTAGTGGGTCGTATACACCTTCCTCCCTTGGTAGAACCATTGCAAATGAACCTGCAGGGGCATTTTTAAGCTGGGGGGCTTCAACCTTTAAAAGCCAAGTTATCCCGCTTATATGCCTGTTTTCTACCACTTTGTATTCGTTGTCTAAAACCATCTTTTATCTCCATAGAAAGCCTTTAAGCTGGTTATAACACTCTTTTATCGGTTTTTCAGACTGTTTACACAGGGCTAATATATCAATTCCTGTCATCATTTGTATTATGTAAGGGTTTGTTTTTTCACTTATATCCTCACCTGTGTATCCATTTAACACAATACCAACGATGTTTGCATCTACAGAGTTTAGGGCGTCTACTGTTAAGGCGGTGTGGTTTATTGTTCCAAGTCCAGCCCTTGCCACCACAAGGGTAGGTAGCTGATACTCTGCCACCATATCAAGGTAGGTTATTACCCTACCATCTTCCTCTGTGATAGGGACTTTTATCCCCCCTGCCCCTTCTATAATCAGATAATCATACCTTGTTTTTAGGGTGTCTATATGGGAGTAGACCCTTTCCATATCTATCTGGATACCTTCTTCCATCTGGGCAACAAGGGGGGCTACAGGGGTTTCAAACCTGTAAAGGACTACCTCATCTTCAGGTTGCCCTGTAATACTGGCAAGTAGTGAAGCATCTGCACATTTTGGGCTACAGCCTGTTTCAACAGGCTTAAAGTATCCTACATTTATACCCTCTTCCTTTAGTAAACTTGCTAAAGCCCCACTTACAACTGTTTTCCCAACCCCTGTGTCTGTCCCTGTTATAAACAGTATCTCAGACATTCCCTACAGCCTGTCTATATCCTGTAGAGTTTGTATATTTACAGTTTCCTTACCTTTTACAGTTCTTTTTATCAGCCCTGTAAGAACCTTTTTAGGTCCCACCTCCACAAATCTGTCTACACCGTTGTCAGCCATAAACAATACAGATTGAACCCATCTAACAGGGGAGTAAAAATGCTTAGCCAACTCCTGTTTTATCTCTTCACCTTTTGTTATTGGTGTAGCTGTAATGTTTGATACAACAGGTATCTGTGTATCCTTTATCTGTATCCCGTTAAGATACTTTTCAAACTCCCTTGCTTTATCCCTAAGAAGTGATGAGTGGGCTGGCACAGATACAGGTAAAGGGACTACCTTCTTTGCCCCTTTCTCCTTAAGTATCTCCATTGCCTTTTCCACCGCTTCCTTTTCACCTGATATTACAGTCTGTTCAGGGGAGTTGTAGTTTGCAATTTCCACAATACCGTTTATACCTTTTAGTGTTTCCTCTATTACATCGGCAGGTAGTCCTATGATAGCCGCCATTCCCCCTTTACCCTCAGGGACAGCCTCCTGCATCAGTTTTCCCCTTATATGTGTAATCCAAACTGCGTCCAGTATATCTATACTTCCACCTACCACAAGGGCTGAAAACTCCCCAAGGGAATGTCCAGCTAAAAAGTTCGGTTTTATATCCCCTTTTCTGTCTTTTAATGCGTAGTGTAAAGCGTAAGAGGTGAGGACAAGGGCAGGTTGGGTGTATGCTGTAAGGTTCAGTTTTTCTTCATCTTCAAAGATGATTTTTGTTAAATCAAAGCCAAGTCTTTCGTTTGCCCTGTGGTATAACTCCTGCACCTCAGGGTAGGCGTCGTAAACATCTTTACCCATTCCAACCTGCTGTGAACCTTGTCCCGGAAAAACAAAAGCGGTTTTATTCATTTCTTGACCCCTTACTTTCTGTAAAGTTCTATTAAATCGTTTATATCTGTATCTAAAACAAATACATTTTTGTATCCTAAAGCCTCAAGGTATCCCATTACCCTGTTTGCAAACTTTGTCAGTTTACAGCCAACTACTATAGGTGTTGTTTTGTCCTGTGGTATTCTGCCGTCTTCATACTGGCGGGCAAACTCTGTAATAGGCACATACAGGGCGTTTGGCACATTAGCTTCCTCTGCATTTTCACCGTCTACCTTTGCAGGCGGTCTAACATCAAGGACAACAGCCCCTACATCTTCAATAAGTTCCCTTGCTTTGTGTAGGTCTACCATACCAAGGTTTGGCTTCTCTTTGTCCATCTCAATAGCTTCCCTGATGTTAACCAGAATGTTAATCTCCGACATTCCAACCTCCTTTTACTGTTTTTAATCTTTTCAAACCAAATTATAGAAAATTTTTTTACTTAAAACCATTATCTTTTGACCTTGGTAGATAACCTTTTCGCTGATGGAATAGAAAAGATAAATTAGCACATACCCCCCTTTGCCTTTTTTATTTGGGGAATTATCTTTATAATTATAGAGGGAGTTTATTAAGATTGGAGTTTATTATGAAATATAAAGTTTCCAGAGAGGAACTGGAAGCCCTTTTAAGGGAGGTTAGCAACCCTTCACAACCTTACGAGAAAAGTAAACCTCCTAAGACAAAAGTAGACAGCACATACAACTTCCTCTGCTACAAATGTGGAACCTTAATAAAGAAAAGTTTTGTATCAAACTATCCAATAGAGACCTACCTTAAAGGATACAACCTATCGTTTCTTTCAAATGTCGGGGATAGGAATGTTTATACCGCAGGGTTTGATGTGGAAGGTAAATATAGGGTTTTCCTTACAGTTGGGGAGAATATAGACACAGCTATACACGATAAAAGGGTATCAAACCAGTTTAACGGACAACAGATTGTAGAAAAACTTTCCACAGATGTTATACAAGGTCTAAGGGAAGATTTCCCATTTATCTACAAAAAGATTTACTCCTTCCCCTTACAGTTTTACTCAGATGAGTTAGTAAGGTTTGAGTATCTGTTTAGTATAGAAGGTGAAGATGTAAAGGTATGCCTCTGGCTTGAGAGGGATTTTATTGAGAATGGGGATATAAACAGGATAATTTACTCACCGCCTACATCTGTTGGAAAAAGGAAACTAAAGGGTTTAAAGGAACTGTTAAAGGTAGATGTGTGTATCCAGTCTGAACCTATACAGTTGGAAAGGAATACTTTACAGGAGGGACAGGAGATAGACCTTAATGTGAAATTTTCCACAAAGGTATGTAAATGAAAGTTGTGGCAGTCCTTCTTGCCGGCGGAAGTGGTTCAAGGTTTGGAGGTAAAAAGCAGTTTTTTAAAATAAAAGGTGAACCTATCTTCCAATACTCTGTAAATACTGTAAATAAGATAGATGTAATCTCAGAGATTATCCTTGTTCTACCTCCACAGGATTTAGACAGAGTAAAGGTTTTTTCCTTTAAAAAAGTATCTAAAGTGGCAGGTGGAAAGGAAAGGCAGTTTTCTGTTTACAACGCACTTAAAAATATAGACAGTTGTGATGTGGTGGTTATACACGATACAGCCAGACCTTTTGCCACAGAGGAGATGTTCCTACAGGGGATCGAAAATATAAAAAAGGGTTGGGACGGAAGTATTACAGCTTACAAATCAAGGGATACGGTAAAGGAGGTTGAAGGGGATAAGGTTATCCAAACCCTTAACAGGGAAAGGTTATACATTGTCCAAACTCCCCAAACTTTTGTATTCCCTAAGTTGTTAGAAGCCCACAACAGGGCAAAGGAAGATGGGGTTATAGGCACAGATGACAGCTTTTTAATGGAAAGGTTAGGATACAGGATAACTGTAAATGAAGGTTCACCCCTTAATATAAAGATAACAACCAGAGAAGACCTCCAGTTGGCAAACTGTATAGCTAAGCTCACATAATAGGATTTTCTTTTTTCAGGAAGCTGTTTAAGTGGGGTGTTTGGTTCAAGAATATTAGCTGGCTTGTTTTCCCGTCTGTTTGTATCAGGCTTACACCTGTGTTTGTGTGTTTAAATGCCCATAGATTTTCCATTCCAAACCCACAGGCAAGGCATATAAGCCCCTGTATACTTCCCCCGTGGGCTACTATAAGAATACTGTCCTCAGGATAGTTTAAAACCTCCTGCCAGACGGTAGAAAGCCTTTCTGTAAAGTCTGCTATACTTTCCTGCTCTGGGAGGGGATACTTTACAGGGTTTATTAGCCAGTTTTGGAAATCCTGATAGTTATTTTTAAAAATCTCTTCGTAGGTTTTACCTTCCCACTGACCAAATGCCATCTCCCTCAAAAGTGGGGTAATCTGTATATCCAACCCTAAAACATCACCTACTATCTGGGCTGTTCTGTATGCCCTCCTTAAATCTGAGGTTATAATTTTTTGTATATTGAACCTCTGTAGATACTCACCTAAAAGTCTTGCCTGCACAACCCCCTCAGGGGTAAGGTCTGTGTCCAGATGTCCCTGTATCCTTTTATAGGCGTTATACTCACTTTCCCCGTGTCTAACCAGTATTATCCTTTTCATCACCTATCTCTAACATCACTGGGATTTCTTTACATTCGTTGAATTTTACACAGTGTATACATTCCTTCCAAACCTTTTGTGGGAACAGGGATTTATCAACCACCTTAAAACCTAACTTTCCAAAAAACTGGGGAACATATGTTAATGCAAAAACCCTTTTTACCCCAAGCTCTTTTGCGTCTAATATACACCTTTCTACTAACTTTTTACCTATACCTTTTTTGTGGTATTCAGGTAAGACTGCAAGGGATTTTATCTCTGCTAAATCCTCCCAAAAGATATGTAGTGAACATACCCCTACTATCCTGTCCCCTTCTTGGTAAACAAAAAAATCCCTTATATTTTCATAAATACTGTTTAAGCTCCTTGGTAGAAGTAGCCCCTCTACTGCATAAATCTGTAGTATTGAAAATATCTGGTTGGCATCTTTTACAACAGCCTTTCTTACCAATTACTTTTCCTTTTTCTCCAGTAGATTTTCAAACCCTTTTATAGCTTTTTTAAATACCTCGTCTACGTGTTCCACAAACTCAAGCTGGATATTCTTCCTTGTAAATGGGGGTAGGTCTTCCATTACCTCGTCTTTGTTTTCCTTCGGTAGGATTACTGTGTTTATACCTGCCCTTTTTGCCGCCAGTATCTTTTCTTTAAGCCCCCCTACAGGTAAAACTTTACCCCGTAGTGTTATCTCACCTGTCATAGCCACATCTGACCTTACAGGTAGCTGTGTAAACAGTGATGTTATTGCTGTGGCTATTGATATTCCTGCTGATGGTCCGTCCTTTGGTATTGCCCCTGCTGGGACGTGGACGTGTATATCGTATTTTTGGAAATCCTTCGGGTTAATTTTGTAGTCCTTT
Source organism: Aquificota bacterium (assembly GCA_013153295.1). Lineage (GTDB taxonomy): Bacteria > Aquificota > Aquificia > Aquificales > Hydrogenothermaceae > Persephonella_A. The sequence goes on from JAADEV010000107.1 coordinate 16,206, forward strand.
GCCCTTGATTTTATGTAGGATAGGGCTGTCATAGCACTTTCTTTCATCACATCTCCAAGTGAACCTGTAAGTATAAGCTGTCCTTTACCGGGCATTCTGGTTGCTTCTATTTTCAGTATCTCACCTCCAACCTCTGTCCACGCAAGCCCGTTTACAATTCCTATTTCGTCTTTCTTCTCCTTTTCAGGTAGGTATAAAGGCGCCCCAAGTAGCTTTTTAACCAGTGATTTGGTGATACGGTATTTTTTCTTTTTACCTGATAAAGCCATATCTTTTGCTATTTTTCTAAGGACTGCGTTTATCTGTCTTTCTAAGCTCCTTACCCCTGCTTCTCTGGTGTAGTGCCTAATCAGGTATTTTAGCCCTGCATCTGTAAACTCCACATACTTAGGGCTTAAGCCCGTTTCCTTTAACTGTCTTGGTATAAGGTATTTTTTGGCTATATGTAGTTTTTCCTCCTCTGAGTAGCCAGGTATTCTGATTATCTCCATTCTGTCAAGTAGCGGCCTGGGTATTGTGTCCACCCTGTTTGCTGTGCATATAAACATCACTTCTGATAAATCAAATGGGACAGACAGGTAAAGGTCTACAAACTCTTTGTTCTGTTCAGGGTCTAACACTTCAAGTAATGCAGATGCAGGGTCTCCCCTAAAGTCTGAGGATAGTTTATCAACCTCGTCAAGCATAAAAACTGGGTTTTTTGTTCCTGCCTGTTTTATTCCCTGTATTATACGCCCGGGTAATGCCCCTACATATGTTCTCCTGTGTCCCCTTATCTCTGCTTCGTCCCTTACACCTCCAAGGGACTGTCTTACAAACTTTCTGCCTAAGGCTTTTGCTATAGATTTTCCAAGTGATGTTTTTCCAACCCCCGGTGGTCCTACAAAACAAAGTATTGGACCTTTAATCTCTTTTCCTTTTTTAAGTTTTTGGACTGCTAAATACTCCAGTATCCTGTCCTTTACCTTTTCTAAGTCGTAATGGTCTTTATCCAGTATCTTTTTTGCCCTTTTTAGGTCAAGTTTATCCTTTGTCCTTTTGTTCCAAGGAAGTTCCACAAGCCAGTCAAGGTATGTTCTTATAACCCCTGCCTCTGCACTGTCAGGGTGCATTTTACCAAGTCTTTTTAACTGTTTCTCTGCCTCTTCCTTTACCTCAGGTGGCATTTGGGCTTCTTCTATCTTCTTCTTATACTGTTCTATCTCTTCCTGTCTGTCGTCTTTCTCCCCAAGCTCCTCCTGTATTGCCTTTATCTGCTGTCTTAGGAAGTATTCCCTCTGGTCTTTTTCCATAGCCTCTCTGGCGGCTATCTCTATCTTATGCTTTGTTTCTAAAAAGCTAACTTCCTTTAACAGCAGGTTGTAAACCTTTCTAAGCCTTTCTACAGGGTTAAGTATCTCAAGTATTTCCTGTGCTTCTTCAGATTTAAGGTTTAACATTGATGCCACAAGGTCAGCTAACTTACCCGGGTCGTTTGTGGATTTTAGCATCTCCAGTAGGTCTGGCATCATATTGGTGTTGCCGTAGGAGATGGCTTTTTCCACAAGGTCTATTACAGCCTGTTTTAATGCTTTTAGCTCTATTTCATCAATCTCTATCGGCTCTTCCTCCAGTATTTCCACATCAACTTTGTAGTAGCCGTTTTCCTTTTCCAGTTTTTTTATCCTTCCCCTTGCTACACCGTGGACTATTATTTTTAGCTTTTCATCATCTATCCTTAAGACTTTCATTATTTGGGCTACTGTGCCAATATGGTAAATATCCTCCTCTGTAGGCTCTTCTATATCCTTCTCCTTTTGGAGTGTAAGGAATATATACCTATCTGTATGCTCTACTGCCTCCTCAACAGCCTTTATTGAAAATGGTCTTCCCACAAACACAGGGAAAGCCATATGGGGGAATATAACCAAATCCCTTAAAGGGAGTAATGGTAGCTGTTGCGGTATTGTTGTTTCTGTTTTATTACTATCAACTAACGGGTTTATCATTCTTACCTCCTGATAGTTTTGGGGAGTAGATACTAACTTATCTCTTTAATATCTTATAATTTTTTACAAAATCCTCAAAATCCAAGCCCCTTTCTATATACTCAAGTATCTTCCTGTCTGTATCTGACAACTGGGCTTTTTTTAGCAGGTCAGGTCTTTTTTCCATTGTTTTCTGTATCTGTTTCCATCTCCTCCATAGCTGTATAAGGTTGTGGTTCCCAGATGTTAAAACCTTTGGAACCTCCATTCCTCTAAATGACGACGGTCTGGTATAGTTTGGGTATCCCAACAACCCGTCTGAAAATGTATCTACCCTTAAGCTGTCTGTATCCCCTACAACACCGGGTATAAGCCTGATTGTGGCGTCTAATATTACCTGTGCCGCCACCTCCCCACCTGATAGGATAAAATCCCCTATAGATACTTCCTCATCAACAAGGGTTTTAACCCTCTCATCAACACCTTCGTATCTACCGCATATTATAAGTATTTCCTCCTTTTGGGAAAGCTCCTGTGCAAACTGCTGGTCAAATCTTCTCCCCCAAGGCTCTGTTATTAGTGTGTATGGTTTTTTGTCAGGGAAAAGTGTTTCATAGGCGTTAAATATAGGCTCTGGCTTTAGCAACATTCCGGGACCGCCACCGTATACTACATCGTCAACTGTTCTGTGTTTGTCGGTGGCAAAATCCCTTATGTTTACCACATTAATATCTACTATTCCCCGTTTAATTGCACGGGAAACTATCCCTACATCTTTAAAGCAGTCAAAAAACTGTGGAAATATTGTAAATATATGGAATTTTTTCATTTTCCTTTAAGGTTAACTCGGCGGTCTGTAGTAAGCCGGGTTCTGTTTGTGTGGTCATTTATCTCGTCTCCCTACCCGTGGGGGCGTGCCGTCTGGCAACCTTGGGCGGGCAACCCTCAATCCCCCACCTATTTGGGATTTCTTCGGAAGGGGGTTGCAAAGCCTGACAGCTCACGCTGTCAGCTGGTAGGCTCTTACCCTACCCTTTCACCATCACCTACCCGAACAGACGGTTGGCTTTTCAGCCTCCCTTAAGTGTCTGCTGGGGTAGGCAGTCTCCTCTCTGTTGCCCTACCGCAGGATTACTCCTGCCTGTCTTTCGACAGCTTCCTGCCCTGTGAAGCCCGGACTTTCCTCCCCTGTAAAGGGGCGACCACCCCACAGACCGCCGAGGTAGTAGAA
>JAADEV010000144.1 GCA_013153295.1 Aquificota bacterium
AGCCAGTGATAAAGACAGGTAGGGTAAGTTAATGACAGTTATATTTGATGTAGATGGGGTTTTAATAGATGTTAGCCAGTCTTACCATTTTGCAATAAAAGACACTGTAGACCACTTTACAGGAAAGGATAACAGTAAAGAGGACATACTTGATATAAAGTTTTCATTTAACATCAACAACGACTGGGATGTGTCCCTTGCAGGGATAATATACTCAAAAAGTGGACTACAGTTAGACCAGTTTAAACAAAAATTCAAACCTTACAGTATGTCTTTAGAAAAGATGTATCAGTTTGCAAAGGAAAACAATATACCTGTTCCCCAGTATCAGGAGATAGTTGATACCTTTGAAGAATACTACCACCAACATAGGGATAAAGAAAAACTACTTTTTGACCACGATGTATTAGAAAGGGTTAGAAAAAAAGCAGATGTTCTCGGTGTAATAACCGGCAGACCCTTTGAAGATTTAGACTACACATTTAAACAGTTTGATTTGTATAAATACTTTGATTACATAATCACAGAGGACGATATACCTGAACCAGACCAGAGGAAGCCCTCTTCCTATCCCCTTAAGCTGTTTTTTGAGAAAATAGAGATGGACAAACCTGTTTTTTATATAGGTGATACAAATGCGGATAAAAAGATGGTTGAAAACTTTAATACAGAAGAGGGAGAAAATATCAGGTTTATACTGTTTGAGAACAAACATAACAGAGATATAAAATCCCAATACTCTATAAAAGCCTGCGATGAGATTTGTGAGATACTAAACAGCTACGACTATGGAGTAGGGGAATGATTATAACAATTGATGGACCGGCTGGCAGTGGAAAATCCACAATAGCAAAGCTACTGGCTGAAAAACTTGGATATGTCTATATAGATACTGGGGCTATGTATAGGGCTGTAGCCCTTAAAGTAAAAAGGGAAGGGATAAACCCTACAGACAAACAGGCTGTAGTAAAACTTATGGAAGAAACTGAGATTAGCCTACAAGGTGATAAGGTTTTCTTAGATGGGGAAGATGTGTCCCATCTAATTAGAACTGAAGAGATAGGAAAAATCGCCTCCCAGATAGCCAGATACCCTGAGGTAAGAAAGGTGCTGGTAAAGATGCAGAGGGAGTTAGGAAAAAGGGCAAAAAATGTTGTTATAGAAGGGCGGGACACAGGAACAGTAGTTTTTCCTGACGCAGATATAAAAATCTTTTTAACAGCCTCCCCTGAGGAAAGGGCAGAAAGGAGATACAAACAGTTAAAAGAAAAAGGTATACAAACAACATTGGAAGATGTTCTAAAAGAAATAAAAGAAAGGGATTACCTAGATGAAACAAGGAAGGACAGCCCACTTAGACCTGCTGAAGGGTCGGTTATAATAGATACAACAGGGAAAACCTTAAACCAAGTTTTTGATAAGATAATGGATATTGTTAAAAATTACGAAAAAAAATAAAAAGGCCTCCCGGGGAGGGAGGATGGGGGAGAGGGGGGAGAAAACACAACCATCAATGGAGGCGGCAGTATTTATAAAATATGAAAGTTCCAAAGTAGAAGGAGGGTTTATCTACAGATAACTCTTGGAAATCAGAAGAAATACCCATCACACCCTCCATAGTTATATCTGTTATACCCCTATAAGCAAAAAAAATTCTATACAACTTAAACCCTGTTGTAATTGACTTCTGTCAAGTGTTTTAAACCCTATCCTTTATTAGTTTCATCTCCCGTAGAAATCTGTCCCTTACCCTGTTTTTTGTATCTTTTATATCTTCCCACAACTTGTCTGCTTCTACACCGAAGGAGTGGGCTATCCTTGAGAGGTAAGGGGAGTTTTTATATATTTTGGACATTCCTACACCTTTTATCATTCTCAGTCTTGCTTCCACTTCCCTTAAAAACAGGTAATCGTCCATTAAATCTAAGTTAAAATGTTTTATACCTTCTATTATGTTGTTCATTTTTTGTTTTTCTTTTAAGGAAAGGGTTTGGACTAAAAACTCTATATCTGTTATTCCCCCTTTACCCAGTTTTATATCCATCTCGTCAGGTGTTTCCCTTGCAAGCCCTTCAAGTCTAAATCTCATATCTATAGCTTCCAATACAAACTGTTTATCTATATCCTTTCCAAATAGGAAATCATTTATTATCCTTTCCATTTCATCTTTAACATCTTCCTCACCGACTACAAATCTGGACTTTACCCAAGCAAGCCTTTCCCAACTTCTTGCTTCCTTGTCAAAGTATCCTTTATAAAAGGACAGACTTGGTGATAACTCCCCACCTTTACCAAACGGTCTAAGCCTCAAATCCACATTGTAAAGTATACCTTCCTTTGTGTATGTTGTAAGGGCTTTTACTATCTCCTGAGGTATCTTTAAAAACCTGTGTTTACTTTCCTCATCTCTAAAGACAAACACCAAGTCTAAATCTGACCCGATATTCATCTCCCTACTACCTAACTTCCCAAGGGTGTATACGGCAAAATCCTTTCCTTCAAAGTGTTGATACAGCTTTTCCAGAATAAAGTCTGCAAGGTTAGATAGGGATACATTCATCTCCTTAAGTCTCTCTAAAGGCTGGCTTGTGTTTATCCTTGAGAGGTATTTTAATGAGTTTAAAACCTCCACAACTTTTTTTAGTTTTTTTAGGCTGTCTATAAAGTTTTCCCCTTTACTTACAACTTTTAGCTCCTTCTCAAAGGCTTCCCTTTCTGTGGGAACATCTTCAACCCCAAATGCCCAATCAAGTAATTCCCTATCTTTGGAAACAAGTGAGGATATATAATCTGACAGCTTTGCTATATTTAACATAAACTCAACAAGTTTCTGGTTCTGCTCAAGGGCTGAAACAAACACCCACAGCATTTCCCCGTCTAACAGCATTTTGGAAAGGTTAAGTAGGAAATCCTCCCTATCTGGGAAATCCTTTAGCTGTTTCTCAAGGTTAGGTAGATAGGCAAAAAGTAGCTCTTTAGAACCTTCAGATAGTTCTATATACAGCTTTCCAAAGAATATTTTTTTGAATATTTCCAATGCCCATTTAGGGTCTTTAAACCCAAGCTCCTTTAGATACTGTAGGGCGGTTTCTTCATTCTGTTTTGTGATTATATACTTCTGAAGTGGGGTTAGTTTTATATCCACATTTGGGGAGAGGCTCTCAAATACTTCCCTTACATTTTTTCTGTGTGTTTCAAGCTCCTGTAAAAACTGCTCTGTGTTGCTGTATCCCATCTTTTCTGCGTAGTAAGGGGCGTCTTTGTAGTAAAATTTTTGGGTTTGGACACAGTTCCTTATTTGGATAAGGTGTTCTAACTTCCTTAGGAAGTAGTAAGCCTTTTCCAACCTTTTACCATCTGTAGGGGGGATTATACCCTCTTCAACAAGTTTCCTTAAAGCCTTTATAGTTCTCCTTTCCTGTAGCTTTTGGTTTTTCCCACCATACAACAGCTGGAATATCTGTATTGTAAACTCTATCTCCCTAATACCACCTTCACTTTTTTTAACATCTATCCATTCCTGTGTTCCCTTTCCCCCTTCTTCCTCTATCAGTTTTTTTAGGCTGACTATCTCCTCAAAAACCTCCTCCCCTACTATCTTTCTGTAAACAAATGGAGTGATTATACTAAGGAAATCCTGTGATACCCTTTGGCTACCTGCACTGTGTCTTGCCTTTATTAACATATGCCTTTCCCAAGTTCTTCCGTGTCCCCAGTAGTAAAACTCCACCGCCGGCAGTGAGTATGCTAAAAATCCTTTTTTCCCTTCAGGTCTTAGGTCAAGGTCTACAATCCAAGGTTGTCCCTCAAATGTCCTTTTGGTCATAAGGGTTGTTAGGTTTGTAAACAGGTGTATAAAAAACTCCCTGTTGGAAACCCCTTTGGTGGTTTTCCCTTCGTCTGAGTATAGATACATAACATCAACATCTGAAAAGTAATTTAAATCAAGCCCCCCTAACTTCCCAAGGGCGATTACACACCCTTCTGCAACCTCTCCTGTGGTCTGTTCTATAGGCGTTCCATACAGTTTTTCCGCCTTTTCCCAGCTTTTTTTGTAGCAAACTTCAAAGGAGGCATCTGCCAGATGGGAATAAGAGGCTGTTAAATCCATAAGGTCGTTTATTTTGTTTATATCCTTTGCAACTATAAGGGAGAAGTATCTCATCTTGTAAAAGGCAAGTTTCTGGGCAAAAAGGGAATTATCCTTTATACTGGACAGCTCCTCCATAGCTTTAAGGTAATCCCCTTTATCCATTAGGGGTTTTTCAATATTCTCTTTTATAAACTTTAGCTCCTCTGGGTGTCTAAATAGGAAATCCCCTATACAGGAGGAGTGTTCCACAAGCCCCTTTAAAAGGTCGTATTCCTCCTTGCTAAGGCTGTCTAAAAACTCCTTTTTAAAGGTCTCAAACTTTGAAAGGCTTCCCATAGTTTCACCTGTAAAGTGTTATAATTTTTCTACAAAATTATCACAGAGGGGTTTGATGTATCTATACCTACTGGTTTTTGCACTGCTTACACTGTCTTCCTGTGATAATAAAGATAATACACCAGAAAAGGAAAA
>JAADEV010000094.1 GCA_013153295.1 Aquificota bacterium
AGTTTAAATACTACATAGATGATATAGGGGAGATAGAAAACAGATATATGGATTTAATAGAAGAAACCCTACAGGTAGACGCCAGTGAAACAAAAATAAGACGGAAAGCCACTAACTTAGGTAAATACCTTTTTGAAAGGAATGTTTCATTTATGCTTATACTAGATGTAAATAACCAGTTAGTCCCTTACATAACAAGCCTTGTTTCTGAAGAGGTATCAAACGGCAAAAGTATACTTGCAAAGGTCTCCCAGATAGAAGAAAGGATAAGATACATAGAGGGGAGAATAGCTTACGGATACCTTACTGAAAATATAAAACAGGACAAAAGCTGGATAAGGGAAAAACTTAAAATAATAAGAAACTCAGAAAGTTCAATAAAGCCATTTATAAGGGAACACCTTGTATGGGTTAACAAAGTTTTAGAAGATATTAGAAAACTAAGAACCCAGTCCTCAGTTATACTTGGGCATTACAACACAGAGATAGGCAAAAAGCTGGAAAGTGTAAACGGATTTGGTCTGTTTGATGAATACAGGGACGAGATGATAACCTTACACAAAAAACTACACGGTAGTGCAATCCAGATATACCATTTCTTACAGTCAAAGGATTTTAAACACCTACTACTTGAGTATATGGAGTTTTTCAATCTGGTTGGTAAGTTTGTAAGTATGTTAGGGCTTACATTCGCCGTAATGTATGAGGAGGACGCAAATATAGACCCATTAACCAAAGTTTTAAGTAGAAGAAGCCTTGAGTTTATCCTGTCCTCCCAGTTCCACATATCAAAAATATCCAAAAGACCGCTGTCTATAGCTATGGTTGATATAGACGATTTTAAAAGGATTAACGATACCTATGGACATCAAGTTGGGGACTGCGTCCTAAAACAGGTAGCCCAAAGGATACAGGAAAACCTTAGAAAATCAGATTTTATATTCCGTTATGGTGGGGAGGAATTTTTAATACTCCTTCCATTTACATCAAAGGAGGACGCAGTAAAGGTTCTGGAAAAGGTTGTAAAAACAATAGCCCAAACCCCTATAAAATGTAATGGTATGGAGGAAAGAATTACAGTTTCAGCAGGGGTAGCCTCAATAGAAAACGCCAAAGATATATACTCGCTTATAGCCAAAGCTGATAGGGCTTTATACAGGGCTAAGAAACAAGGTAAAAATAGGGTTGCAGTTTAATGAAAGTTGCCGTTATCAGCTTAGGCTGTCCAAAAAATTTAGTTGATACAGAGCTGGTATTAGGTAAGCTAAAAGCCTGTGGCGTTCAGTTTGTAAACTCACCTGAGGAAGCTGACACAATAGTTATAAACACCTGCGGTTTTATAGACACAGCTAAAGAGGAGGCTATAGATACTATACTACAGGCTACACAGCTAAAGGAAAAGGGTAAGAAAGTTGTTGTAATGGGCTGTCTCGTTGAAAGGTATAAAAAGGAGCTGGAAAGGGAAATACCAGAGGTAGACCTTTACCTAACTATAAAAGAGGAGTTATCTATAGACAAAAAGTTAGGGCTGAAGCAAAAAGACGAGTTTAAACTGTGGGCAGATAGGATACTTGCCACACCACCACATACAGCATACCTGAAAATCTCAGAAGGTTGCGACCATACCTGTAGCTTCTGTGCAATCCCCCAGATAAGGGGAAAACATAGAAGTAGAACTATCCAATCTATAGTAGAAGAGGCAAAAATACTAGCAGATAAAGGGGTTAAAGAGCTAAATATAGTCTCACAGGATACAAACTTTTACGGTATAGACCTGTATGGGAAACCTATGTTATGGCAGTTAATAGACCAATTGGAAAAGATACAAGGTGTCCATTGGATTAGACTTTACTACCTTTACCCCTCTTCTGTAGATGAGGACTTTTGCAAAAAAATGGCAGAGAGCGAAAAGGTAGTCCCCTATATAGAAATGCCTATACAACACAGTGAGGACAGAATACTAAAGGATATGAAAAGGGGCTACAGAAAAAGTAAATTACTAAAAATACTTGAGTGGAAAGAAAAGTATCTACCGAAAGGGGCTTTCAGGTCTGCTGTTATTGTAGGATTTCCAACTGAGACAGAGGAGGATTTTAAAAACTTGGAAAAGTTTATACAGGAGGCAAGGTTTGACTGGCTTGGGGTATTTACATACTCACATGAAGAGGGAACACCAGCTTACAAAGAGTTTAAGGATACTGTCCCAGAGGAGGAGAAAATAAACCGTAAAAACAGACTACAGGAGATACAGGAGGGTATCACCTACCAGAAAAATGCCTCTTTTATAGGGGAGGAGATGGAGGTGCTTGTTGACGGCTTTTCTGAAGAGTGGGAAACACTACCAGTTGGAAGGACTTACAGGTCTGCTTTTGAGATAGACGGGATTGTTTATCTGGAAACAACAGAACCTATACAGGCAGGTAGCTTTGTAAAAGCAAGGATAAAAGATGTAGTAGACACAGTTGATACTGTCGCAGAGGTGGTTTAAAACGGAGTGTTGAAGAGGAAACAGTAAAATTAGACATAAACATTTCCTTGTTATAATCCACCCAACCTAAATTACCTCTAAAAAATCCTTTCTTATTGTTTTTTCGCCGTAGTTTTCAAATAGGACGGTGGCTGTGCCTCCACTTACCTTTGACACAACCCCCTTACCGAAAGTAGGGTGCTTTACCAAACTACCTACAAATATACCTGTAGGCTGTTTTATATCCACCTTTAGAGGCTTTTTTACCCCCTTTAGCTTAGTTTCCTGCTTGTTGTCCTCAAAAACCTTAACTCCCTCCTTTTCCACTTCCTCTAAAAATCTGGACTTTTTAGTCTCCACATACCTACCTGAAAAAGTGTTCCTGTATTTTGCGTAAGTAAGTATCAGTTTTTCCTTTGCCCTTGTTATTGCCACATAAAACAGCCTTCTTTCCTCCTCCATCTGTTCAGGGTCTCCAAATGCCCTTCCACTTGGGAATATACCCTCCTCTAAACCTGCAACAAAAACAACTGGAAACTCAAGCCCCTTTGCCCCGTGGATAGTCATCACCTTTACACTGTCCTCCTCCTGTAAGCTGTCCTGTGCCTGTGATAAGGAACTTTCCTCTAAAAACTGGCTAAATGTTTTCCCTGAGTTTTCCACCTCCCTTAGGGCGTTAAACAACTCAAGGACATTAGCCTTCCTGTCCTCCCAGTCTTTGGGATACTTTTCCTGTAGGTAGTTAAAGTAGCTTACAGCGTCAACTACAAACTGGGCTGTGGTGGAGGGCTTTTCCTCCACATTTTCCTTTATGTAGTTTATAACCTCTAAAAACTCACCAGCCCCTAACTTTGCTTTTTTCGGCAGATGTGGGTAAGCGTCCTCAAGTGCCTGTATCCAATCTGTTTTATAAAACTGTTTTATCTTTTCAACTGTTTTTTCCCCTATACCCCTTGCAGGTGTGTTTATAGCCCTTTTAAATGCCTGTGTGTCCTTTGGCTGAACCGCCAATCTCATATAAGCTAAAATATCCTTTATCTCAGCCCTTTCGTAGAACTTTAAGCCACCTACTATCTGGTAGGGTATAGATGCTTTTACAAAGAAATCCTCTATATTTCTGGATAAAAAGGACATTCTAATAAGGACTGCAAAATCCTTGTATGAGTATCCCTGTTCAGATACCATCTTTTGTATCTGCTTTGCTATAAAAAGGCTTTCCCTTTTATCACTTTCCCTAATAACTACAGCTATATCCCCACCTTTTTTGTCTGTCCACAGTTTAAGTATCTTTTCCCTCCACCTACCTTTTGAGGCGGATATTATCTTATTTGCAAGGTTAAGTATCCTGTCTCCACTTCTGTAATTCCTTTCCAGTTTTACAATTTTTGTGTTTGGGAAGTCCTTTTCAAACTGTAGTATGTTATCTGGGTTTGCCCCCCTCCAAGTGTATATACACTGCTGTGGGTCTCCAACTACTGTTATACAATCCCTGTCCCCTACAAGCATCTTTAGTATCTGGTGTTGAATAAGGTTTGTGTCTTGATACTCATCAACCAGTATGTAATCAAACTTATACTGCCATTTTTCCAGTATATCCCTGTTTTCCCTAAACAGCTTTACTGTGTTTAGCAGAAGGTCATCAAAATCCATCGCATTACTAAACGCCAATGCTTCCTGATATTTGTGGTATATTCTGGCAATGTTTGGGTCTGTATCTGCAAGGAAATCAAGTATACCTTCGTCCTGTTTTATCTGGCTTATCTTTTCCTTAAGTGATGAAGGTTTATAAATCTCCTCATCAAGGTTAAGTTCCTTCAGTATATCCTTTATTGTTCTTTTGCTGTCCTCTTCATCGTATATTGTAAAATCCCTGTTGTAGCCTACTGCAGGTGCTTCCTGTCTAAGTATTTTTGCAGATAGGCTGTGGAAGGTGGTTATCCAAGGTGGCGGTTTTTCCAGTCCTAAAACTGTGCTAACCCTTTCTTTCATCTCTTCAGCGGCTTTGTTTGTAAATGTAATTGCAAGTAT
>JAADEV010000123.1 GCA_013153295.1 Aquificota bacterium
CCATCTTTCTCAACAACCACTCCCTCAAAAAATAGATGTTCCCCAACCTTTGTTGGCTTTAAAAATTTAACTTCCGCTTTTCCAAGCACTACATTAGGGTGGTTAACAGAAAGCATTGCACAGTAATCCCCAGCGGAGAATATAAACCCACCGTGGATAAGTCCCTTATCATCTACTACCATCTCAGGTATAGTCTCTAGTAAAACAGAAGCAAATTTGTCTGTCTCAACAGCAGTAGGTATTCCACTAAATTTTTGGTCAATCTTTTTGTGTGTTTTTATTTCCATCTTTAACCTCCTTAAAACCTAACTATAAATTCGTTGTAGACGCCGTCAACTTTTACTTTTATTTTGAAGTTGTAGTGGTCTGCTATCTCTTTTACTATAGCCAGTCCTAAACCGCAACCTTCTGAACTTCTGGAGTTATCCTCCCTGTAAAACCTTTCAAATATTTTGTTTACATTTTCCTTATCTATAGGTTTACCTGTGTTTTTTATTGAAACGGTTTTTTTCTTTATTGTTATTATTATCTCACCGTTTGGGTAGTTATACTTTATAGCATTTTCAAGTAGGTTGGAAAACAGTTTTTCCATATCCCCCTGATTAGCTTCTACGATAACCTGCTCTTCTTCTTTTAGTATTACCCCTAAATTTTTCTCTTCTATCTTTGGGGACAGTATAGACAGCTGTTTTTTTATTATCTCATTTATGTTAACCGGTTTTTTCTCCTTCTCCCCTATCTGGCTTATAAAAAGCAGGTCGTTAACTAAATTTTTCATATAATCCACTGTTTTTGATATGTTTTCTATATTCTGTTTTATGTTTTGGAAGTTTTTCTGTTTTATTACATAAAGGTTTGTTGATATTACTGTTAAGGGTGTCCTTAGGTCGTGGGACACATTTTGGGTGAACCTTTCCTGCTTCTCAAATGTCTCTTTAATAGGGGAAAGTATCCTTTTTGAGATAATAAATGAAAAAACAAGTATTCCAAAGGATATTAAAAAGGTCATATAAAACAGGATTAGCTTTAGTTTTTCTAAACTGGCTAAAAGTTTGCTTAAATCCTTACCTGCGTATATGTAGTAAAGTGTATCCCCCTTTTTTATAGCAGTGCCGAATATCAGGTCGTTGCCGTGTATCTTAAAGCCAGAAAAGAACTCCTTTATATTACACATCTTGTTTTTGTAGAGGACTATTTTTGCCTCGTAGTTGTAGATACATAGGTATGTGTCCCTTGGTATTTTAATGGTTTTTATAAGGGACATATCAACTGCCGGATTTTCCACAGCCTTTGAGACTTCAAAAACGATACTTTTTAGCTCGTCGGCGTTTTCGTAAAGTAGTTGTTCCCTGTAAAAGTAGTAGATACTACCTGAGAACGCAGACAGTATAAGTGTGGAAATAAAGGATATGAGAATTGTTATTTTAAACCTTGCTTTTAGAAAGGGGTCAAACTTCATTCTATCTTGTATCCAACTCCAGATACATTATGGATAATATCTTTATCCTGTAGTATTTTACGGAGTAGTTTAATATTTGCCCTTACAGTCTCCCTTGATGGGTAGTCTGTAATATCCCAGCATTTGTTCATTAAACTTTCGTAGCTTACAACCTTTCCCCTGTTTCTTATAAGCTGTTCAAGTATACAGAATAATTTAGGTGTAATCATCAGACTTTTTCCGTCTTTGTAAACTTCCCTTTTTTCAAGGTCTACAGTTATATCCCCTATTTTTACGATATTTGACTTCTCCACTGAAGCCCTTCTGATTAATGCCCTAACCCTTGCAAGTAGCTCTTCTATATCAAATGGTTTTACCAGATAGTCGTCTGCCCCTATATCCAAGCCTTTCACCCTGTCTGCCACTGCGTCCTTTGCTGTAAGCATAAGAACCGGTGTGTTTATCCCCTTTTCCCTGATTATCTTACACACCTGAAAACCATCTATTTTAGGTAGCATTATATCTAGTATTATCAGGTCGTAATCAAAGGCGTCTATATACTCTAAAGCCTGCTCACCGTCGTATACTGTATCAACTAAATAACCGTTAAGCTCAAGTATCTCTTTTAGCGTATTGTTAAGCTCTTTGTTATCTTCCACTACTAAAATCTTCATAGTTGAAAGTTTATTAATCTCCCTTTATCAAATCTTTTATTTCCAATACTGCTAAGTATCCAAAGCCGACTATAAAAACTAACGCGGCGATTATTAATGTTATCGTTGCAATTGTTTCCATTACAGCTTCCATTTTTTTTGCCGTCAATCTCCCTTTATTAAGTCTTTTATTTCTAATACCGCTAAATATCCAAAGCCGATTATTAGGACTAAGGCACTTATTGTTAATGTTATCATTGCAATCGTTTCAATTACAGTTTCCATTCTTCCTCTACCTCTTTTAAAAGTTTCTTAATTTTAATATACTTCCCAATAGCCATTGTTGACAGTGTTATTAAAAAAGTTAGATAACATTATCAATAAACTGTTTTTCAAAACATAGTTTACATTTTCCTTAAATATCACCGTTCCTATACCAGCCCCTATCGTTAAAATCATTATAGTTAATACTTTTAAGTTTTCTTGATACGCTTTTACAAGCTCTAATTTACTACATTCGTTTTTTTTGTTCATAACTGATTTAATTTCATCACAAGTATTTCCTCTGCCCTCTTTGGCTTTGACAGGTAATAACCTTGTGCATACTTTATCTTTATCTGTCTTAATGTGTCCAGAATATACTCATCTTCAACAAATTCCGCTACCGCATCTATCCCAAGGTTTTGGGTAAGTAGACTTATTGTTTTTACCACCTTTTTTGAAAACTCCTTGGTGGCTATATCCTTTATCAGTGAACCGTCTATCTTTAGTATTTTTAATATCTTCCCCTCTGCCAAGTCTACAACTGTTTTTAAAGATGAGTATCCTGTTCCAAAATCGTCTATAGCGAAGCTAACATTCTTAAACTCCTGTAGTATCTTTTTAATATTGTCCACATCTTCAAGTAGTTTCTGCTCTGTTATCTCAAAGTATATATGGAAGCCTTCCATATTCTCTATAAAACTTCCAAGTTTGTCTAAAAATGCGTAGGAATTCATAGATGCTGAACTTACATTAATAAAGATATTAGGGGTTATTTTACTTAGTATATCCTTCTTTTCTTCTATCTTTTCTAAAACAAACTCATCAAGTTTCGTTATAAGCCCAAGCTCGTATATTGTGTCTATAAACACCCCTGCAGGTATAAGCCTTCCGTTGTCGTCAGGTATCCTTACAAGTGTTTCCACCGCAAAAAGCTGTTTAGTATCTGTTTCAAATATTGGCTGGAATACAAGCTCTATCTCTTTGTTGCTTAGTTTGTGTCTTACAAAGGCGGTATTTTGATACTTTTGGACAAGCCATTTTCTCAGTTCTTCCTTTGCCTGCTGGTCTACAATAAGTTTCATCTCTGAAGGTTCTTTTTTTGCTTCCTCCTTTAGATGCAACAGTATCCTGATAAGCTCGTCTTTAGAGTTGTCTGTATACTTTTCTATCTCAAGCATTGCCACCACTGTGGATATTTTTACCTCACTTCCGTTAAGTGGGTATTCACCGTCTATTATTCCCTTTACTTCCTTTGCCACCTCTTCAGCCTGCTGTGGGGTTAGCCCAAGGGCAAGCATATAAAATGTGGCTGTGGTTCCCCTTACAAGGAGTAGATACTCCTTCCTTGGTTCTACATAATCAAACAGCTTTTTTTGTATTTCTTTAAGTATCTTGTTAATGTTTTTCTCCCCGTATATGCTGTTAAGGGATTTTAGGTTTCTAATATCTATTAGATATACAAATTTTGATTTTTCTGTATCCTCTAAATACTCTACCAGTTTGAAAAAGTTCCCTTCTGCATCTGAGAAGGCAATAAAGTATAACTCTGATAATGTTTTGGACATTTTTAGCATATTATCAAGTAGCTCTTTAAAAGCCATATAGGCGTCAACATACCTTCTGTTTATAAGGAAAACAAATATTGTGTTGGCTATCTTATGGATAACTTCGTGTAGCTTTTCAATATACATACACAGGTTTGCGTCCATACAAGCCATTATAGATTCAGGGTAGGAAAGGTATTTGTGGAAATCACACTCGGTAGACGCTTCTATTGGGTAGGCACTTATGTCGTCGTTTTCTATAGCCTTTATTATCCTTTCTGCAAAGTTTGAATGGGCAGAGTATAAAAGGTATTTTTTAAATATATTCTTCTCATTATCTTTTAGGTGTTTTATATCCTTTTTCAGGTATACCCTTGCTATCAGGTTTTCTAGCTCTTCAACATAGTTTTTTACCTTTAGTAGATACTCTTTTGAGGACAGCTCCTCTTCCATTGACAGCCTTTCTACCAGTTTTATCTTTACCATATCTAAGTTTTTCAGTATTACCACA
>JAADEV010000148.1 GCA_013153295.1 Aquificota bacterium
TTATAATAGGGTTTCCGTTAACATCGTATTTTATACCCTGTGCGTAGGGGATAACTTGGGACACATTTATTTTTGCCTTCATATTTTCCATTGCCAGTATTTTAGGTGAGGATATAACATTAAACCCTGTTCCACTTTCTATAAGTGATAGAACAAACAGTAGGTCTGGGAAAAGTAATGTTGAACCGTTAACATTAACAGAAACAGCTGAGTTTGAGATACCACCGATAACAAACCCGTCTGTTCCAAATGTTGAAAAAGCCCCCTCATTTGTTAAACCACCTCTAAAAGCCATTCCTCCGTAATCCCCAAGTGCCTGCCACCTTACACCTATCTCTTTTAATGCAGATTGGGACACCTCTGTTATAAGGGCTGTTATAAGTATCTGCCTTTTCTGTTTATCCAAATCCTGTATTATCTTTTTTAGGGCTTCTATCTCCATTTTGTTTGCGTATATAACAAGGGAGTTTGATGTTTCCTCTGCTATAACCCGTGGTTTGTCCCTTGCAGGTATCCCTGTAGGTGGGGGGATAAACTTTTTGTTCTGTTGGCTTTTGTGTGTGGAAGCTGAAACAAAGGATATACTGGAAAGTAGTCTGTTTAACACATTTGCTATATCCTTAGCCTTTGCGTGTTTAAGCCTTATAACTGTAAGTGTTCTGTATGCTACATTTTCAAGGGGCATATCCAGTTCCTTTATAAGTTTGTCCACTTCCCTTTCTAACTTTTTAGGCATTTTTACAAGTATTGCGTTTTGGGATTTTAGGTTGTAGACCTTTACAGGTGTTCCCTTTTTTGAGAAATCTGAAAAGATTATACTTAAAGCCTGTGCTACTTCGTGGGATACTGCGTTTTTTAGGCGGTAAATTTTTAGGACTGTGTTCTCCTGATTTGTGTCAAGGGTCTTTATAACCCTTTTAAGGTTTGCTATGTTAGATGCTGTGTCTGTTATTACCACTATGTTTGCAGGTTGGTAGCTAAATACCTTTCCCCTTGCAGATTTAAGCCCGTTTAGTATTGCTGTAAGCTGTCTTACATCTGCGTTTTTCAGCTTGTATACATATGTGATAAGCTCCTCCCCTTGGCTGTCAAAAAACTCCACAGGTGGGACAACACTACGGCTTACAGATGCAGGTAGAACCTCCACATAAGCCCCTTTGTCCACAACCACATAGTTCCTTGATTTAAGGACAGATGTGTAAATCTCCCAAGCCTCGTCTATTGATACAGGCTCACTGAAGGCAAGGGACACACTACCTTTAACATCTCCACTAAGGACTATATTTTTACCTGTAAGCTCTGATATAAAGTAGGTAAGTAGTTTCAGGTCTATATTCTCAAAGTTAAAGTAAACCTTTCCCTCCTTCCTATACTCCCTTGCCTCCTGTATCAGCCTTTCAAAGGATACCTCCTCCCCTTTAACTGGGGTTAGGTGTAGCAGTATAAAAAGGGCTAAAAGTATCCTACCTAATCTCATAAAGTATCTCCTTTTCCTCTCCATTTCTTATTACCTTTACCCTTACTGTAGGCTCGTTTCTAATAAGGCTGTAAACCTTAAAAGCCTCCTCAGGGGTTTTAACAGGCATACCGTTAACAGCCACTATAATATCCCCTGTTCTAAAGCCGTATTTGTAAAGGACACTCCTTGGGCTAACATAACGGAGTTTGTAGCCTTGGGTTTCACCATTTTTCACAACTGGAATAACAGCCACCTTTTTAAAAATCCTTCCTAAATCCTTTGTAAGGCTTTTTACCTCGTCCCTATCCAGTGTGTATCTGTATCTTTCCTCTGTTTGTTTACCTTTGTTCCTTCCATCGGACAGTCCCCTTTCTGAAGGGGATATGGAAACACTGTATAAACTGCCGTCTTTTAACAGTATTACTTTATACTTATGTATCTTTACAACTTTGTAGTCGCCGACCCTTTCCCCTGTGGATACCATCACCTTTCTGCCGTTAATCTCCATAAGGGCGTAGCTTCTGTTTCCCACTGTAATAATCCCAAGTAGCTTTATATCCTTTACTGGGACTGTATACTCCTCCTGATTGGTGGTCTCTGTCTGTTTACGGTCTTGTTCCTTCTCCTCTTTTTTAGTTTCTTCTCTGTAGTTGAAAAGCTGTTTTATGTAGGCTGTGTTAACCCACTCCCTTTTGTGTGGCTGGATTTTTACCTCCACCTCAGGTGGCAGTGTAAATAGTTTTTTCTCTAAAATACCGTCTACAATAAGCCCAACTGCAACCCCCACAGCAAAAAGCATAAATAAAAGGGGAACCCTGTCTAAAGCTACCATAAAAGCCCCTTAACCTTTGTGTCTATCTGTTGGTTTACCGCCTTTCCGTAGTAGCTACCTACAAACCTGCCCTTTATATACGCCTCATCTATGTTGTTGTATGGAACTGTTATAAAACCTGTAAACCTTCCGTTTACCTGTGGTGAGTTTATCTCTGCTTCAACCTTTGTTTTTTTCCCCTCAGCTTTCAGTTTTGCCTTTACATTTATACTGTCCACAAACAGTATCTTAAGACCCTTCGCCTCTAAGCTACCGTCTGCCACCATAAACTCCCCTTCCTTTGTTATATCCACATTCCCGTATACATTACCTTTTATATCCCCCTTTAACACCTTTGATAAATCAAGTCCGTTTAGTTTAACCTCCGCTTTAAACGGAAAGGGTTTTATATAAGCCTTGTTTTTTTCATCAACCTCAACCTCTATTTGGTAAACCTTGTTTTTTATTTTAAGGTTTTCAACCTTCAGTAAACCTTTGTCCACACCTTTAAGCTGTAGGTTAAAGAAATCCCCCTCAACCTTCCTGTAGGGAATGTTGTTTTTTGACAGGATACTACCTATAAGTGTGTCCATTGGGAAAAATGCTACAAAGCCTACCAAAAAGCCTAACAGGGGTAAGCCAACCCAGATTAAAACCTTTTTTATACTCACCTTGTTATTACCGCCCTAACTTTGTAGTTGTTCCTGTCTGTTTCCTCTATAGTTATCCCTGTTATAACCACCTTACTTTTGTGTAGGGTGTCTATTAGCCTGTAAACCTGATTTCCGTCTAAATCCTTCAGGATAACCTCCACCTTCCCCTCCTGTAGCGGTTTTACAGATACCACATTTCCCTTTACACCGCCAGCCTGTAAAAGCCTCTCTATCTCCCCAAGTGTTAAGGGCTTTGTTTCCCCTGTGTTCCTTTTCAGGTGTTTATACCTTTTTGCCACCTCCACAAGGTATGTATACCTTTCTGTTTCTGTGGCTATCCTTTTGTCTAATTTGTCCACCTTCCCCTTTAGTGTAAGTGTTATCTGTAAACCTGCAAGGACAACTGCTGTATAAACAAGGGCAGTTAACAGTATCTTTTCCCTTCTGTCTAAGCTGTTTACTATTGTTAGTATATCTTTAAAAAAGCTCATTTTAGTCTGCCTTCCATTCCAAACCTTAACTGTCCAGATGGGGTTTTTGATGTTTGGGTTATCTTTATATCAAACTGGTTGGAGAGGGTGTTTTTAAACTTCTCTATCTGGGTTATACTGTCTGCCTTCCCCTCTATCTGTATGTATCCACCGTTTATTGAAACCCTTTTTATCTCCTTTATACCAGCTTTTACCTTTGCTTCACCTAACTTTGACAGTATATAAGCCCCATCTACCGTTTTACCTGCTGATTTTTGTAGTTGGGATAACTTTCCCTTTGCCTGTGTTAAAGGGTCTATTACAACCTCATTTGGACTTATGTATTTGGCGTAAACCTCTTTTTGTTTTTCTTTTATCTCCTTTAAAACTGCCCCTTTGGAAAGGGCAAGGGTGTATAAACCTACACCTACAGCTAAAAAACCAGCTCCAATGTATAAAACACCTTTTAGCTGTTTATCTAACCAGTCCCCCTCTATCTGGCTGTTAAAATCCACACCGAAGGGGTAGAAATCCTTTATTAAAAGCCCATAACAAACATTGTATAAAGGGTTTCCAGTTGGGTTGTTCAGCCTTTTTCCTTCCCCTTCTACCTTACCAGATAGGTAGGTGTTGTTATCCACTGCTGTGTTTCCACTGATAACCTTTACCGCCTCTGGGAAGCCGTCCTTTACCTCAAGTAAGTATCTGTAATCCTGTGATATGTGGAGTATGCTACCTTCTCTCTTCCCTTGGTGTAGAAAAAGCCTTAAAAGGGCAAAAACCTCACTGTCCACAACCTTGTTTTTTAGACCCTTTAGCTCTTCCTCTGGGATTAATACACAAAAAATATCTGTGTAATCCCCATCTTTCCTGTGTATATACCTGTATCTAAACTTCTCCAGTGGAAGTGGTAGCTCTGCTTTTAGCTTTGAGTGTAATGCCTTTTCTATATGTTTTTTGTCCTTTACTTTTAGTTTGTATCTTCTAAAGAGGGATTTGCTCACAGGGAAG
>JAADEV010000112.1 GCA_013153295.1 Aquificota bacterium
AATTTTTTCCCTGTTTTCACATATCTTATTGTAAGATAATCTTCTATATAAACTTAAGCTAAACTGTTTGAAAGGTTAATAAATTGGGGAAAAGCCATTTTTTAAAAAATACCCTTCTGTTTTCTGTAGCAACACTTATTAGTAGGGTTTTAGGATACTTAAGGGACGCTACTATAGCTTACTTATTTGGGGCTTCCCCTTTAACAGACGCATTTTTTGTAGCTTGGAGGATACCAAATACATTAAGACAGCTTGTTGCAGAGGGTAGTTTTAACGCTGTTTTTATCCCTATATACTCCCAAATACAAAAGGAAAACCCAAAACTGGCGAAGGAGTATGTTTCCTCCCTTTTTTCATACTATACAGTTGTTCTGTCTATTATAACTGTGGTTGGGGTGGTTTTCTCAGATTATATTGTGTCTGCTATTGCCCCAGGGTTGGCAGAAAAGGGGGTTCTAACAGAGGCTTCCACCTTATTAAAAATGGTTTTTCCCTATATTGTCCTTGTTGGGTGGGTATCCTTTTTTATGGCACTTTTAAACACAAGGGACAGGTTTTTTATACCAGCTGTTTCCCCTGCTTTACTAAATCTGTCCTTCATAGTTTCCGGTTTTTTCCTTTCCCAGTATATTGGTATATACGCCCTTGGTGTTGGGGCTGTGGTAGGTGGCTTTTTACAGGTTGTTCTACAGATACCGTATGTGGTCAAGGAAGGTTTACTCCCTTCTGTATCCTTTAAGGTTCTACCTTACCTGAAGGAGACTATAAAAAAGTTAGCCCCGGGGTTTGCGTCCTTTGGGATAAACCAGTTTGCGTTTATTATAGACACTGTTATTGCCTCTTTTCTTGTTGGTGGGGCTATATCGTATCTGTATTATGCTAACCGTATATTCCAGCTTCCTGTTGGTCTTTTTGCTGTGGCTTTAGGTAATGCATTGCTTGTTTCCTTCTCACAGGCTTTTACAGATGGGAATATGGAAAGGTTCAAAAATGATTTTAATAAAGGTTTAAGGTTCGCCGTTGTTATATCCCTCCCTGCTGTAGCGGGAATGGTAGTCCTTGGTAAGGATATACTGTCTGTTTTACTTGAAAGGGGGGCTTTTTCCTCTAAGGATACATTAATGTCCTACTACAGCCTTGTTGGATACTCTGTTGGATTACTTGGGTATGCCCTTGCCCGTCCTTACAAAAGTGCATTTTTCTCAAAGAAAGATACACTTACGCCGTTATACGCTACAGTTGTTGGTCTGGTTGTTGGGATTGTTTCCGCTGTTCTGTTTGGTTTTATTTTAGGTTGGGGGGTGTTTGGACTTGCGTTTGCCTCTTCTTTAAATGGTTTTGCAGGGCTGTTTTACCTGATGTTTGTTTCTGACTTTTATGTAGATTGGAAAGGGTTTTTTAAAACATTTATAAAGGCAGTTTTAGGGGTTATTGTTATGGTAGGTATCCTTATACCTTTAAAGCTGTATATCCCTGTCCAGTGGTTGGTTGTGGCAGTTGGGGTTTTAGTCGGTGGGTTTGTTTACTTTGCCAGTTTAATCCTATTAAAGGAGGAAACTGCAAAGGCAGTCCTCCAACTAATATCTAAAAAGTTAGCTAAGTAATTGCTGTAAATCCTCTTTTCTTATTACCCTTACTATACTTGTGGAACCGGTGATACCACCTATAAAACCAAGTAGTGCAACAATTATATCCTCTTCTGAAAAGTCTGTTGTATATGCCTTTTTTGCAAACTGGGCAAGCATCTCATCTGTGCCAAGCCCTTCCTCTATAACCATATACGGTTGGACGCCCCAAACCACATTAAGCCTGCGGAATGTTTTTATATCGTGGGTTATACCGAGTATTCTACAGTTAGGTCTAAATTTTGCTACATTTTTAGCTGTTTTCCCACTTCTGGTAAAGGCTACTATTGCAGAGGCATTAAGACTTTTTGATATTGTTGCCCCTGCCTTTGCTACCGCAGATGTGGTATCCCCTCCATCTGGAAAGTCTTTGTAGTATGGGTATATAGTCTCAGCTTCCTGTATTGTTCTTTTCATCACTTTTACACTTTCGACAGGGTATTTGCCCACTGCCGTTTCATCTGAAAGCATTACCGCATCTGTCCCATCTAAAACAGCGTTGGCTATATCAGATACCTCTGCCCTTGTAGGTCTTGGGAATGTAAGCATAGATGTTAACATCTGGGTTGCTGTTATAACAGGTTTACCTGCTTGATTACATTTTGCTATAACCATCTTTTGGACTATAGGGACTTTTTCCATATCTATCTCTACCCCAAGGTCGCCCCTTGCTACCATTATTCCATCTGCCACTTGTATAATCTGGTCTATATTTTCCACAGCTTCGTGTTTCTCTATCTTTGCAAATACAGGGGTATCTCCACCTTGTTTTTCTATAAACTCCTTTGCTTCAAGGACATCTTCAGCTGTTTTTACAAATGATAGGGCAACAATATCAACCCCTATCTGTATCCCAAAGGCAAGGTCTTTTTTGTCCTTCTCTGTTAATGCAGGTATATCTAACTTTATGTTTGGGAAGTTTACACCTTTTCTGGAGGAAAGCATTCCCCCTACTATCACTTTACATAAAACCCCTTCTTCGTCCTTTTCCACAACCTCAAGCCTTATCATACCATCAGCTATATAAACCCTATCCCCGGGCTTAAGTTTATCAATAATATCTGGGTGGTTAATACTAATTCTGTTTTTATCCCCTAAAACTTGCTGTTTTACTATCTTTATCTTGTCCTCAAAATGTAAGTAAAAGGGTTCTTTAACATCACCTATTCTTATCTTAGGACCGGACAAATCCTGTAAAATTGCCACCTCTTTGCCTATTTCCTTTGAAACCTTCCTTATTTTTTCAAGATTTTCCTTGTGTGTCTGGTGGTCTCCGTGGGAGAAGTTAAACCTAAACACATCAACACCATTTAGGATTAACTCCCTTATTTTTTCCTCTGTGTTTGTGGCAGGTCCAAGTGTAGCTACTATCTTTGCTTTCTTCACCTTAAACTCCTATAATATTAATGTTTAGTAGTATTTAGATTATACAAAAAGGTGGGCAAAATGGAAAAAGGCATAAAAAGAAGGAATACACAACAGAGAAAGGTTATATTAGATATACTTAGGTCTACAAATACACACCCTACAGCAGACTGGATTTATGAAAAAGCTAGGCAGTATATACCTAATATAAGCCTTGGAACTGTTTATAGAAATTTAAAAATACTAAAAGATGAAGGGCTTATTATTGAGTTAAATGATGGTAAACAAAGTAGATTTGACGGTAGGGTAGACAGACATTTCCATTTTAAATGCCTATCCTGTAATAGGATATTTGATATAGAAACCACAGATGTGGTCTCAATAAATGAGGAAAAACTAAAGGAGGAGGGATACCATATTACCGGCTACGAGATTTCCTTCACAGGACTGTGTAGCCACTGCCAGCAGGAGAAAAATTAATTGAGAAGAATTATAAGCCCTATAAACCTCAGACCGGACAGGCTACCACCCGGTCAACATTGGTCTAACAAGCTACATATCCTTGGTATATCGCCTCCACCTAAGATAGACCTTTCCCAATACCGTTTGCGTATATTCGGAGAAGTGGAAAATGAATTGGTGTTAACTTGGGACGATATAACTTCACTTGAGGAAGTAGAGTTAGTAGCAGATTTCCATTGTGTAACAAAGTGGAGTTGCCCAGATGTGGTCTGGCAAGGTTTCCACGTGGAAGAGATAAAAAAGTTGGTGGATATAAAAAGTAGTGCAAAATCTGTTATGGTTCATTCCCTTGATGGCTACACAACAAATATTCCTTTAGAGTATTTTTTTGATGAAGATGTAATTTTTGCTTACAAACTTTTTGGTAAACCTTTACCTGCAGACAACGGTTATCCCTTAAGGTTAATAGTCCCGAAGTTATACTCTTGGAAAAGTGCAAAATTTGTAAGCGGTATAGAGTTTATGGACAGGAATTTACCCGGCTATTGGGAACAAAGGGGCTATCATATCTTAGGAGACCCTTGGAAAGAACAACGGTTCTGGCATAGTTAAACTTTCTGCCCGACAACCATAAAAACAGGATACTCCCTTTCTTTCCCTTCCCTAACCTTTTTTATTTTGTGGACAATCCTGTAATCTATCTTCTTTAGACCTGTTTCCTTAAGCCAGTTGTTTACCTCTTCTTGGTCAAACCCAAAATGGACAACATCTGTGTTATCTGAGTGGAATGTCCCATCTTCTTTGTAAAGGTCAACAATCACAATGTAGCCCCCTTTTTTCAGATACCCCTTAAGAGTATCTATAGCTTTGACAGGTTCCTTCAAGTGGTGAAAGGTCATAGAGGTAAATACTAAATCAAACCCTTTTTCCCCAAGCTCTTCCT
>JAADEV010000122.1 GCA_013153295.1 Aquificota bacterium
AGTTTTTAGGTGAGTTTGATAAATATTTGAAGGAGGAGGGGATAGAGCATTATTTCAGCTATCCCAGAAGTCCAAAGACAAATGGGAATGTAGAGAGGTTAATAAGGAGCATAGAGGAGGAGTTATGGTTAATAGAAGGAACGGAGTATACGATAGATGAGTTAAATAGAAAATTAAGAAGATACTTAAGAGTTTACAACTTTGTAAGACCCCATTATGGATTAGAATTAAAAACTCCTGCTGAGGTTGCTTATGGTCAGTGTTAAAATTTTTATTGGTAGGTGTTCACTATGTATTGAACCGATACAAACCCTTGACTTTTTTGGTGTAAGTCTATATTATATTTTTCCCAAGGTTGGGCGGTTAGCTCAGTTGGCCAGAGCACCTCCCTTACAAGGAGGGGGTCATAGGTTCGAATCCTATACCGCCCACTTCTGCGGAGCCGTAGTTCAGCTTGGCCCAGAACGCCGGCCTGTCACGCCGGAGGTCGCGGGTTCGAATCCCGTCGGCTCCGCCATTAAAAACAAAAGAGCCTCCCTATGCATAGAAAAAGAAAAAAGAAAGAGTATATAGTCCATAATGTTGATTTAGCTTTTGATATTCTTTTTTTCCTTGCAAAGAACCCTAACATAACCTTTGAAGATATACAGTCCCATATAAATTCCTCATCTTACCAGATAGAAAAAATACTGGAAGTTCTTATAAACAGGGGATACATAAATTACAACCATAAAAAGAGAACATACTCCCTTGGTATTAAAAACTTTGAGGTAGGATACTCCTACCTTTCCCATGTTGATATAAGGAATATAGCCAAACCTTACCTACAGCACCTTGGGGAGAAATTTCAGGAAAATGTTTATTTAGCTGTTAGAAGTGGTTTTGAGGTTGTTTATATAGATTCTTACGAAGTTAACAGACCTGTTGTTGTAAAATCCAGAGTTGGAAGGCTTTTACCACTTTACGCATCTGCTTCAGGTAAGGTTCATCTGGCGGATATGGACGAAGATGAGCTTGAGGAATTTTTTAAAGAAGAAAAACTTATACCATACACAAAGAATACAATAACTGACAGGGATAAACTGATAGAGCATATTAAAGAGGTAAAGGAAAAGGGCTTTGCTATAGACGATGAGGAATGGGAAGAGGAGGTAAGATGTCTATCTGTCCCTGTTAGAGACCATACAGGTAAGGTCGCGGCGGCTGTCACACTTTCCGCACCGTCTTGGAGAATACCTTCAGACCAGCTTATAGGTGAGATAAAGGACGAGTTTATAAAAAAAGCTGACGAGCTTTCCCAAAGGTTAGGGTATACAAAGGAATGAGGGATAAACTGGTAGATTACCTGAAAAAGCTGGTATCTATACCCTCTATAACAGGGGAAGAAAGAGAAATAGCAGATTTTGTCCACAGCTTTGGGAAAAAGTTTTTCAGCCCCCAGAGTATTATCAGGTATAACAACTCTTTAATATTTGTCCCAGATATTAATCCTAATAAAAAAACTGTAGCCTTTGTAGGGCATTTAGATACTGTCCCCGGGGAAAACAGCTATACCGGACAGGTTATAGATGGGAAGCTATACGGTCTTGGGGCATCTGATATGAAAGGGGGACTTGCTGTTATGATGTCCCTGATGGAAGCCCTCCACAACAAGGATACAAAGTATAACCTAATGTATGTTTTTTATGAAAGGGAAGAGGGTCCCTATGTGGATAACGGGCTTGAGCCACTTTTATCAAACTTTGATGTTATACAAAAATCAGACCTTGCTGTTGTCCTTGAGCCTACGGCAAATAAAGTTCAAGTAGGCTGTCTTGGGACTATGCACGCCTCTGTTATATTTGAGGGAAAAAGAAGCCATTCTGCCAGACCTTGGGAAGGGGATAACGCAATACATAAAGGGGCAGATTTTCTAAAAAAGCTGTCCCAGATAGAGCCTAAGGAGTATACATTTGGGGGAATGAAATACTACGAAGTGTTGAACGCCACAATGGTTGATTTTTCAGGTGGACGGAACATTATCCCAGATAGGTTTATTATAAATGTAAACTACAGATTTGCCCCGGGAAAAAGTATAGACGAGGCTAAGGAAGATATACTTAAACTGGTTGGTGATACGGCAAAGGTAGAATTTACAGACCTGTGTCCCTCTGGAGATGTATGTTTAGACAACCCTATTTTAACTGAGATGATACAGAGATACAGCTTACCTGTTGAGCCTAAGCAGGCGTGGACAGATGTGGCAAGGCTGTCTGTTTACGGTATAGATGCTGTAAACTTTGGTCCCGGAGAGCCTTCCCAAGCCCACCAGAAAGACGAGTATATACCTGTGGAAAACCTATACCGTAGTTTTGATATTCTTTACGATTTTGTTTCCGTTTGAGATAGGGACTTTTCAGCTATTTCCACAGCTTTTATCATTGCTTTAGCCTTGTTTACAGTTTCCTGAAACTCCTTTTCCGGCACAGAGTCGGCAACTATACCTGCCCCTGCTTGCACATATATTGTGTCCCCAACTACAACAGCTGTCCTTATGGCAATGGCAGTATCCAGATTTTTGTCAAAGGAGATATACCCAACTGCACCTGCGTAAGCCCCCCTTTTGTCAGGTTCAAGTTCCTCAATAATCTGCATAGCCCTAACCTTTGGGGCACCACTTACAGTTCCAACAGGGAATACTGCCTTTAAAACATCTATAGGGTCTAACCCTTCCTCCATCTCACCGGATACATCAGAAACTATATGTATAACATGGGAGTATTTTTCTATATACATAAACCTGTCCACATTTACGCTACCAGATTTAGCTACCCTACCTACATCGTTCCTTGCAAGGTCTACAAGCATAAGGTGTTCTGCCCTTTCCTTCTCATCTGATAACAGTTCCTTTTGGAGTTTTTCATCTTCTTCCAAATCTTTCCCCCTTGGTCTTGTTCCTGCTATTGGTTTTGTAAGTATCTTTCCATTTTTAACAGAAACAAGTATCTCAGGGGAGGAACCTATTAGCTTTATATCCTGTAAATCAAGGTAAAAAAGGTAAGGTGAAGGGTTTATACTCCTTACAGCCCTATAAACATTTATAGGGTCTGTTTTTAGTTTTTTTTCAAACCTTTGTGATAGGACAACCTGAATAATATCCCCTTCCCTTATGTAGTTTTTACTTTTTTCTACCGCCTTTAGGAAATCCTCTTTTTTAAAGTTAGATTTCCAACCTTCAATAGATACCTCTTTAATATCCACCACAGGTATTCTGGTAAGGGAGGCATCTCTATACAGCCTTTGTTCTATCCTTTTTATCCTTTCTAAGGTTTGGTGGTAAACCTCCTCTGGGTCTTCTTCTGGGGATAAAATAGGGGAGACGATTATTTTTATTGTGTTTTTAACATTATCAAAGGCTACAACCTCATCGCTGAGGAAGAAGTAAATATCAGGTATCTGTAGGCTGTCTGTGTTTGTATCAGGGATAGGTTCGTAAAAATGGACTATATCGTAGCCAACATAACCTACAAACCCACCCCAAAACGGCGGTAAACCTTCCACTGGGGCAGGGTTAAAGCCCTTTAGATACTCCTTTAACTCCTGTAGAGGGTCAATACTTTCTTTAAAGGTTATTTTACCCCTTTTGTAAAACTCAACTGTTTTCCCCTTTGTTCTAATGTAAACAGGGGAGGAAGAACCTATAAACGAGTATCTACCTATATTCTCCCCTTGTTCCACACTTTCAAATAGGAAACTGAACCTTTCTGGGGAGTGTATCTTTTTGAAAACAGATAAAGGGGTATCCACATCAGCTAGTATCTCTTTGTATACAGGGATTACATTGTATTTGGAAGAAAGCTGTTTAAACTGCTTTAAATCTATGCTTACAGACATTACAAACCCAGCCTACTTTTTAGCCTTTATTTTATCAAGAAGGGATAACTGCAACAAGGTCGTAATCTTCTACAGAGACCACAATCATTCCGTCCCTGTAAGGGTCTTTGGTTATATGGATATTTATCCTTTTTCCGTCTATACCGCCTACAGTTTCATCTAACTCCTCAAGTATAAAAAGCCAGTCTATATAAATATCCTCTTTTAGTTTTGATAGGATTGAAGATGCAAGGGAGATTGATGTGGAGGAAGGTATTTCTATTGATATAAAGTTATCTTCAAAGCTGTGTATTATAACCATAAAAATATTTTAAAAGAAAAAAGGGGCTTTTGATAGCCCCTATCAGCCTTACTGGACTTCTATTTTTACTTCCTTCTCTGCTGCCGCCTTTGGTATCTCTATTTTTAGAATTCCGTTTTCAAATGAGGCTTTAGCTTCCTCAACATTAACTTCCACAGGTAGGGGTATAACCCTTTC
>JAADEV010000020.1 GCA_013153295.1 Aquificota bacterium
TAGCTACATAGTCCCAAGAACATCTAAAAGGGAGCTTGACACAACAATAACAGTAAGAAACGGTAAAACAGTTGTTTTAGGTGGGCTTATATCAAAGAAAACTGTAAAAACTATGGAAGGCGTCCCCCTACTCTCAAAGATACCTGTAATAGGAAACCTGTTTAAGTATAACTCTGAAAGTAAAGACAAAACTAACCTGTTTGTTTTTATCACCCCCTATGTAATACAGAAACCTGAGGATTTGGCAAAAATCACAGCGGAGCATATGAAAATAGTTGAAAAGCTACAAAAAGCACAACAGAAAACAAAAAGATTAGAAAGAACCGAGACCAAGCCAAACAAAACAGACCTGTTTGAAGAATACCGTCAGAAATACTTCCAGTAGGTTTTGTTATGGAAAAGTTAAAGCTACCACTTGAGTTTATAAGACACAACAAGATACTCCCTACAGACGGGGGGAAGGTTTATATAACCCCAGAAACCCCCTTTTACGCCGTAGAGGATATAAGGTTTATATATGGAAAGCCCCCTGAGACAGTCCTTATAACCCCTGAAGAGTTTGAAGAAAGGTTAGAGGAGTATATTGCAAACATTCAAGGGGATTTAACAGGTGAAGGGGAGCAACAGGAAGAGGCAACATTAGAAAACCTACTTGAGGCAGGGGACAGTAAGGTTGTCCAGCTTTTAAACTCAATAATACTAAAGGCAGTAAAGTTAGATGTGTCTGATATACATTTTGAGCCTTACAGAAATAAGGTGGTAGTTAGATACAGACTTGATGGGGTTTTACACGAAGAAACAGAGATACCTAAAGGTGTGTATCCACAGGTTGTATCCAGAATAAAGGTGATGGCAAAGCTAAATGTGGCAGAGAAAAGATTGCCACAGGACGGTAGGATAAGGGTAAAGATAGGGAAAAAAGAGGTTGATCTGAGGGTATCCACAATCCCTACAGTGTTCGGTGAGCGGGTTGTGGTAAGGCTACTGGATAAAACAAACAGAGTTCTTACAATAGAGGAGTTAGGGCTACTTAAAGAGGACAAAGAAAGGTATGAACGGATTATAAAAAAGCCCTACGGACTGGTGTTAATAACAGGTCCAACAGGTTCAGGGAAGTCAACAACCCTTTACGCCACCTTGTTAAAACTAAAATCACCTATGAAGAATATAATCACCATAGAAGACCCTGTAGAGTATCAGATAGAAGGTATAGGACAGATACAGGTAAACCCAAAAATAAACCTTACATTTGCACAGGGACTTAGGAGTATACTGAGACAAGACCCGGACATTATTATGGTAGGTGAGATAAGGGACAGGGAAACAGCAGAAATATCAATACACGCATCTATGACCGGACACCTTGTTTTATCAACATTACACACAAACGACGCCCCCTCATCTGTGGCAAGGCTTGTTGATATGGGGATACAACCGTATCTGGTGGCATCATCTTTAGAGGGGGTTGTAGCCCAAAGGCTTGTAAGGAAGGTATGCCCATACTGTAAGGAAGAAAGGGAGATAACAGAAACCCAGAGGAAATTAATACAAGATGTATACCCTGAGATTTCACAGGAATTTCCCCTTAATAAATTATCCTATGGGAAAGGTTGTGAACACTGCCACCACACAGGCTACAAAGGAAGGACAGCAATATACGAGATAATGGAAGTGGACGAGGATATGAAGAGACTTATATCAAAAAATGTGGACACAACAACACTGAGAAAGGAAGGGATACAAAGGGGAATGAAAACATTAATACAGGACGGTATAAAAAAAGCCCTAATGGGTATCACCACACTGGAGGAAGTATTACAGGTGGCACAGGTGTAAGATATGCCTTACTACAGGTATAAAGCCCTCTCACAGGAAGGAAAAGAGGTAAAGGGGATAAAAGAAGCCCCATCACTACTAAGCCTAAACGGTATAATCTCCCAAGAGGGCTTACTACTTTTAGAGGCGGAAGAGGTAGACCTTACAAAAGGGGAAAAAAAAGGTCTAAACAAACTTTTTACAGGTGTAAACAGTAAGGTATCAGATGAAGAGCTTGCCCTTCTTTTATACGAGATAGGAAGTTTACTTGAGAAAAATCTACATATAACAAAGGTTTTTACAATACTTGCAGGGCAAATAACCAATAAAAGGCTAAAGGACGCCTTACTACATATAAAGGACAAGGTTGAGCAGGGGGTAAGTTTAGCCGACGCAATGGAGGAAACAGGGGTATTTCCCAACTTTGTTGTGGAGATGGTAAGGGCAGGTGAAACATCAGGGGCTTTAGACAAGGTGTTCCTGTCTGCAAGCCAGTTTTTAGAGAGGAAGGCAGAGTTTAAATCAAAACTGCTAAACTCCCTTATATACCCATCTATAGTGATTACAGTGGGGATAGTGGCAGTATTCATATTTATGACACTGGTTATCCCAAAGGTTGTAAAGATATACAACCAGTTTGGACAGGAGCTACCACTTACAGCAAAGTTTATGGTTTTTTTATCATCTCTACTGGAAAAGGCTGTATACATACTACCACTGTTAGCTTTGTCCCTTTTTGTTCTAAAAAGGAAGCTACTAACAAAGGAAAGGTTAGATAAACTCTCCCTTAAACTACCCTTCTTTGGTAAGATTACCTTGTATTCCCAGATATTTATATGGGCTAACACAATGTATCTCCTACTGAAAGGTGGCTTACAGATGGACAGGGCTTTACAAATTGCAAACAACACCATATCAAACACAGTGGTAAAAAAAGCCCTTGAACCGCTGGTAAAAGGGGTTGTTCAGGGGAAGCAACTTAGCCAGCTACTAAAGGATAAGCAGATTATCCCGGAGAATATACTCCAACTTATTGTAGTCGGTGAAGAAACAGGACAGATGGACGAGATATTTTACCTTATAGCCCAGCACTACAGGAAGGAGATAGAAAAAAAGGTAAACCTCTTCCTTAGATACCTTGAGCCAGCAGTTTTAATAGCCGTATCCTTACTTGTTGGCTTTTTTATATTTTCAATACTACTTCCAATATTTAACATCACTATCCAGTAAGGAGGAAAAAAAGATGTTAAACAGAGGGTTAAAAACAGGTCTATCTGCGTTGGTGGTAGCCTATCTGGTTCTTTTCGGCTGTAGCCACGGATTATCAAAACAGAGGGAAGTTTGTAGTATGGGAAACCAAGGGGAAAATAAGGATAAAGCACAAATATTTAAAGGTAGAGTAGTTGTAATGGTAAAGGACGACTTTAAAAGGGGGAAAGGTGAAACCATTTACTACCTTATGACAGATGACGGAAAGATGCATAGGTTAGAGCTGTGTAAATGGGTAAAAGCCCCACCACACAAAAGACAGGTTATTGTGAAAGGGATACTAAAGGACGATAAGATTTATGTGTTAGAATTTTTGTGATACCTAAAGGAGGTAAGGTATGGAGAGGTTGAGGAGCGTCCTATCTGGCTTGGTGGTCTTTTTAATCGTTGTATCTGTTAGTTTTGGGGAAACATTTAGGGGAAAGGTTGTAGATGTTATTATAGACAAAAGGGATATAGCCACAGGTAGACTTGTTTCTGAAAAGGTTCAGTATCTATCTACCTTAGATGGGAAGATATACCGTATAGAGAACCTTAACAATATTAAGTATAAATATGTGGTAGTGGAAGGCTATCTGATAGACGACAGCAGGATTTATGTTATCTCCTATAAACCTGACTATGTATCCAACGCCTTACTGGTAGAGCCTGTATCAACAACAGGGGAACAGAGGCTACTTGTGGCACTGTTTAACTACCAAGATGACACAAGTGAACCTGTAGATATAGCCACACTACAGGACTATATAGAAGATGATGCAAACAGTGTGGAAAACTTCTACAAAGAAAACTCCTACGACCAAGTTTACTTTACAGTTAGCTACTACGACTGGAGAACACTACCTAAAAACGCCGCAGATTACTACTACACATCAGACCCTTTAACAGCGCTTTTAAACGACAGTGTAGCACTCCTTGATGATGATGTGGACTTTACCCAGTATGACAGACTGGTTTTTGTATACTCTAAGATTTACGGAGCATACTGGGACGGAATGGGAACTATAGGGGCTTGGAATGTTAACACAAACGATGGAACGGTAAATGTATCTATCCTGTGGGTAAACTGGAAGAATGTAGACGCCCACTCTGACCCAGATGACCCAAGTTTATGGCCAAAGTTTGTTTTTGCCCACGAGATAGGGCATAACTTTAGTTTTTGGCACGCATCAAGTATAGAGTGTCCATCTGCAGACGGGTATGTCCCAAAAAGTTTTATATTCCCAGATGTTGATAACTGTTCAAA
>JAADEV010000124.1 GCA_013153295.1 Aquificota bacterium
ACGCAATCCAAGCGACCAAAGTAAGCAAAAATAACAGGTCAGATAACATTTCCAAGTAATCGGTGTCCGTAGCCAACGCAATACGGGGTATGCTCAAAAAAACCAAAAGCAAAGGAATTTTTTTCCTAACCATTTGCATACCTCCTTTTTTTACATAAAGACCGTTTACAAACTTTTTTTGATTTAAAAATTTCAATTAAAAACCGATTATTAAAACCACCTTCCATAGATATAAAGACAGGTATGCTAAATTTTTTGAAAAAGTTTTGTGGGATAGTTGAAAAGTAAAACTCTAAGCCTACAAAGATTACACACATCTGGTATACAATATTAAAAACCCTACTGTTGGGAGAGAGTATGGAAAGGGCTATCCTTGCGTTGGAAGACGGGCATTTTTTTTACGGTTATGCCTTCTCAGGTTTAGACCAGAAAGAGACAGGGGGGGAAGTTATCTTTAACACATCTATGACAGGTTATCAGGAGATACTTACAGACCCATCTTACAAAGGACAGATTGTTGTAATGACCCCCTCTGAAGTTGGAAACTACGGCGTAAACCACGAAGATATAGAAAGTGAAAAAGTCCATGTAAACGGGTTTGTTATAAAGGATTTATCATCTGTTTACTCAAACTGGAGGGCTGAAAAATCCCTACAGGAATACTTAGACGAAAACGGTGTAATAGGAATACACGGTATAGACACAAGGGCTTTAGTAAGGATAATAAGAAGATACGGTGTTATGAAGGGATACATAGGAATAGGTGATATACACCCTGCTGAAGCTGTAAGGAAAGCCCGTTCCATTCCTGATATATCAGAGTTAGATTTGGTTTCTAAAGTAAGTAAAGGTAAAGTTTACAAATGGGAAGAAGGTAGTTGGGTGTGGCCTGATGGATACCGTAAGCCTACAGAAAAAAAGTTTAAGGTAGCTGTCCTTGATTTAGGGGTAAAAAGGACTATACTCAGACTACTTGCCGATAGGGGTATGGAACTTACCTGTTTTCCACATAACACAAAGGCAGAGGATATACTCCAGTTTAAGCCAGATGGTATCTTTATATCAAATGGTCCCGGAGACCCTGCAATACTACATTTCCAGATAAAACAGATACAAAAACTTATAAACAGTGATATACCTGTGTTTGGTATATGCCTTGGACATCAGCTTATATCTTGGGCTGTAGGGGGAAAAACATACAAGTTGGAGTTTGGACACCACGGCGGAAACCACCCTGTAAAAAACCTTGAAACTGGTAAAGTGGAAATAACAGCCCAGAACCATAACTACGCCACAGACCCGGACAGCTTACCCCAAAATGTGGAGATAACCCATATAAACCTAAACGACAATACAGTGGAGGGTATCAGACTTACAGACCGCCCTGTGTTCTCAATCCAGCACCACCCTGAAGCCTCACCGGGACCCCACGATGCCCTTTATATATTTGACAGATTTGCACAACTTATAGAGGAATATAAAGGTAGATGATACAGGAAAGGAATACAGACCAGAAGTTAAAGGAAAGGTGGGCGTTAGGTTCACTTATACTTAACGCATCACTTACAGTTTTAAAGTTTGTTGTAGCCCTTATAACCGGTTCACTTGCCCTTATGGCTGAAGCAGTCCACTCCTTTTCTGACTTGATAGCCTCAGTAATATCACTGATAAGCGTCAAATTAGCCGCAAAAAAAACTTCAGAGTTTCCCTACGGACTTTACAAACTGGAAAATTTAGCATCTGTGGTAATATCACTTTTTCTTTTCCTTGCCGCATACGAGATTATAAAAGAGGCTTTCTTCTCCCACGAACATCAGGAGATAAAACATACTGAACTGGCAATTGCAGTAATGCTTATAACAATGGTATCCACATTTGTATATTCAAGGTTGGAAATAAAGGCGGCAGAAAGGTTAAACTCACCGGCACTTATGGCAGACGCCCACCATATCTGGGCAGATTTTTTATCATCTGTTATCGTTTTAGTGGGACTTGTAGGAACATACCTTGGGTATAACCTTGATAAATACGCCGCTGGAATAGTAGCACTGTTTATTATCCATAGTGGTTGGGAAATATTCTCATCTGGACTGAAGGTATTACTTGATGTTTCCCTTGAAAAGGAGGAGATAGAAAAGATAAAAAAAATCATATACTCCCACCCTGCGGTAGTTGATATAAAGAACATAAGGGGTAGGGCGGCAGGTAGTTTTAAATTCTTAGATGTGGAACTACTTTTACATAACTTCTCCCTTAGGGAAACCCACAGAATAGTAGATGAAATAGAAAAAAACATAAAAAAAGAGATACCAAATATAGACAGCGTTTTTATACATTACGAACCTGTTAGACAGCAGGGCTTAAGGATAGCCTTCCTTGTAGATGAAAACAAAAATATAAGAGACTTTAAAACAGCTACACAGATAATAATAGTTGATGTGTCTGAAGATGGAAGCACCCAGATTAATAACCCATTGGAGATAGAACCTGATGAAGACACCCTCGGCGATATTCTGTCTAAAATAAACATAGATGTGGTAGTTTCATCATTACACCCACAAAAATTTACAGTAAGATGGAAACTTACAAAAGCTGGCGTTATGGTTTGGGAAACGGACAAAACAAAGTTTGAAGACGCCCTAAAGGAGATAATAAACTCTTACAAAGAGTTTGTTAAGCAGAAGGAGAAAACAGATGGTTCAAAGGATACTGGTAGGGATAGACGGGTCTAAAAGCTCTTGGGTAGCGGCAGACTACGGAATTTACCTTTCAAAAAAGATGAAAAGACCGGTAGTAGGTGTTCATATAGTAGATATAAGACTATTGGAAGCACCATATCTGGAGGATTTAGCAGGGGCGTTAGGTTATACACCTTATACAGAGTTGGAAATAACACTTAGGGAAATACTTGACGAAAGGGGAAAACAGCTTTTAAACCAGTTTGCGAAAAAATGCAGGGAAGCAGGGGCAGACTGTTCCATAGCCCAACTATACGGAATAGTGGTAAATGAACTGGTTGATATGGCTGACCCTGAGGATTTGCTTATAGTTGGAAAAACAGGGGAATACAACAGATTTGCCCCATTACTACTTGGTTCTGTATCAGAAGCGGTGGCAAAGAAATCCAAATCCCCAGTTATGATAACCACAGGGGAGTTTAGACCGATAGAAAGTATACTACTTGCCTTTGATGGCAGGGAAAAATCTGTCCACGCCGCCCAGTATCTAAACCATTTCTGTAAAGAGTTAGGTATAACCAAAATAGATGTTATATCAGTGGTAGAAGAGGACTACCTAAAAGAAAGGATAAAGTATCTACTAAAGGAGTATCTAACTGTAGAGTATAACCTAACATTCCTTGAAGGGGAACCTGAGGAGGAAATACTAAACTACCTGAAAAACAACAGGGAAAAATACCAGCTTATAACAATGGGGGCTTACGGGGAAAGCACAGTAAAAGAGTTAATACTTGGAAGCACCACCTCATACATAATGAACCACTCACCTATCCCACTACTACTAATAAAGTAAGAGGAGAGGCAAGTTGGACAAAGATTTTGGAGGCTTTAAAGGGATACTGATAGTAGGACTTGGGCTTATCGGTGGTTCAATGGCTGTTTCCCTGAAAAAAAGTGGCTTTAAAGGAAAAATTTACGGATACGACCTTTCTAAGGAAAGGGTAAAAAAAGCAAAGGAGATGGGGGCTGTAGATGAAGCCTTTACCAAATTGGAAGATATCCCTTGGGAAGATGTAGACCTTGTTGTGGTAGCAACCCCAGTTAAAACATTTTTAGATGTGGCTAAACAGATAAAACCCTTCCTAAAACAGGGAACTGTAATAACAGATGTGGGAAGTGTCAAAGGGGACTTAGTAGAGAAGATGGAAAAGGAGTTAGCCCCGTTTAGGTTTATAGGGGCACACCCTATAGCAGGGACAGAAAAGGAAGGGATAGAAAATGCGGTGGTAGACCTTTTTAAAAATAAAAAACTTATACTTACAATAGACAGTGAAGATGAAGATGTAAAAAAACTGGAGAAACTTTGGACAGACCTTGGGGCTAAGGTGGAGGTTATGAACCCACATATACACGACTTTGTTTTTGCAAGTGTTTCCCACCTACCCCACGCAGTAGCCTTTGCCCTTGTTGATGCCCTGATAGAGTTGTCCAGAGAGACAGGTATAGACCTTTTCCTTTACCCCGGGGCTGGTTTTAAAGATTTTACAAGGATTGCCGCCAGTTCACCGATAGTCTGGAAGGATATATTTTTAGAAAATAAAGAAAGCGTTCTCCACTCAATAGACAGTTTCATAAAATCTATGGA
>JAADEV010000134.1 GCA_013153295.1 Aquificota bacterium
TTTTTTACCGTCTTGGGATTATAGATACACAAAGTATAGATTATGACAGGCTAAAAGGTCTTATAGAGGCTAACATTCCAGCAGATTTAGAGATTTATAAAGAGTTTCACGCCCTTATTGTCCAACACTGTAAAACCCTGTGCAAATCAAAAAACCCACTGTGTAATAGTTGCAGACTGGGGATTTTTAATAAATAGGAGGTTTGTTCTATGAAAATACTAAAAGCTAAAGAGATGGCTTATGCAGATGAAAAAACAATAAATGAGACTGGAATACCCTCACTTGTTCTTATGGAAAACGCAGGAAGGACAGCAACACAGATAATACTGGACAAACTACAGTTTAATAAAGCAGTTGTTGTTGCAGGTAGCGGAAATAACGGTGGGGACGGGATAGTTATAGCCAGATACCTACTACTTGCAGGAAAAGATGTTGAGGTCTTTATCCTTTCAGACAGTAGGGAAAAGCTATCAGAGGACAACAGGAGAAACTTACAGATTTTTGAGAACCTTGGGGGTAAAGCCACACTTATTGGCAAAAATGATATAAGAAAAATTATATCCCCTGTGAAAAAAGCAGATTTAGTGGTAGATGCGATTTTTGGGACTGGGTTTAACCCACCTGTAAAGGGATACAGGGAAAAAGCTATCCAGATAATAAACCTGTATGGGAAACAGGTTGTTGCAGTGGATATACCGTCCGGTTTATCAACAGACACAGGGGAGATACAGGGAACACATACAAAGGCAGATATTACAATCACTTTTGCCTGTCCAAAGGTAGCCCATATACTATACCCTTCATCAATCTACTGTGGAGATGTTTATGTAGTTGATATATCAATAGATAGGAAATACCTAAAGGATATAAAAAGGGAGCTACTAACCCCTTCAAACATAAAACTACCCCACAGGGAAAAGAACAGCCATAAATATACATACGGACACTTACTTGTAGTTGGCGGTAGTGTTGGTAAAAGCGGGGCTGTGGCAATGGCTTGTAAATCTGCTACCGCTACAGGTTCAGGACTTGTATCAGCGGTGATACCGCAACAGCTTAACAACACACTGGAAGCTATTTTAATAGAAGAGATGACTATACCGGTAGACGGTAAAGGGGAGACCTTCAGTAAAAAGGCTTACAAACAGATAAGGGATATAGTTAAAAACGGTAAATACACATCTATGGCTGTAGGTATGGGAATGTCTGTAAATGAAGACACAGTGTCCCTTGTGGAGAACCTGCTAAAACTGAAGCTACCTATGGTTATAGATGCAGACGGATTAAACAACTTAGCTTTAATTGACAACTTTAAACAAAAACTACAGAAAAGAAAAGCCCCAACAGTTTTAACCCCACACATAGGGGAGATGGCAAGGCTTACAGGCTTGTCAACAAAGGAAATAACAGCAAATATGGAAGATGCGGCTAAAGATTTTGCCACAGAAAACAACTGTTTTGTAGTTTTAAAAGGGTCAAGGACAGTTATAGCCACCCCAGAGGGAAAGGTTTACTACTCTAACAGGGGAAACGAGGCTTTAGCTACCGCCGGAACAGGGGATATACTTTCTGGAATACTTGGAACTACCATTTACAGACTTGGGGCAGAGGAAGGGACAAAAACAGGGGTGTTTATCCACGGCTTATCAGGGGAGTTAGCATCAAAACATTACGGAGTAGAAAGTGTAAAAGCAACAGACCTTATACAGTTTATCCCCCAAGTTTACAGTCTGTTGAAGGATTACAAAGACCAGTATAACTTTTACAAAAATATAGATTTTTTAAAAAATTAGATGAAAAAGATAGGTAAACATATTCCCCTTTCAAAAAAGAAAAGAAACATAATAATCTGGGGTGTAGTATCCCTAATCTTTCTACTGGGGAATATATACATTTTTAAAGAAATTTCCAAGGTAAAAGATGTATTTAACCCTTACCTGTTCCTTATTATTATCAA
Source organism: Aquificota bacterium (assembly GCA_013153295.1). GTDB lineage: Bacteria > Aquificota > Aquificia > Aquificales > Hydrogenothermaceae > Persephonella_A. Next base: position 1,958 of record JAADEV010000134.1, read on the forward strand.
CATAAATGTGGTTTTTCTTTTAACAATAGTGGCAATATCCCTTAAAAACCTTATAAAACTGTTTTTTGAAGAAAGTGATATAACAGGGAAACTTAGGCGGAAGCTGTTTATACTTATACTTTTTCTGATTATTGTCCCAGCAATGGTTCTGTCTATATCATCTATAACCCTCATATCAAACGCCACAAACCTGTGGTTCAGCGGTAAAGTTGAAAAAGCCCTTAAACTTACACAGGAGATAATAGACCAGATAACCCTTGATTACTCCCACCTGTTAGATGAGATAGTCTCATTAATGGAACAGGAAAAAGTAGCCCCCTACGAAGCGATTAAAAAATTTAATATACAAGGTATAGTTATACTTGACAAAAACAAAAAGCCGTTAATGGTATACGGAAAACCGAAGGGAAGTATACAAACAGGGGATTTCCAAACTGGAAAACAGCTAATTGTGGAAAATGGGGAATACTACCTTAGGTATATCCGCCCTTTTAAAGGGGACAGATACATACTAATAGACTACAAACTGCCGCCTACCCTGTCTAAATACCACAGGGAGATAAACACAATAAGGGATATATACTCTAAAATCAGATACTACAAAAACCCAATTAGGGTAAGCTACATCTTAACAATGGTTATAATTACAGTTTTTGTTATATTCGGGGGAATATGGCTTGGTCAGTATGTAGTTAGAAACCTTACATACCCACTTGAGGAGTTGGTTAGGGCTTCCCAGCGTTTAGCCAGAAAAGACCTTAATGTAAAGATAAATATAAAAGCCCCTGATGAGATAGGAATACTAATAAATGAGTTTAACCATATGGTTGACGAACTTAAAAGGCTGTATACCCAACTACAGGAAAGTAAAGAGTATTTAGAGGCTATCTTGGAAAATGCCAGAACAGGGGTTATCTACTCAGACAGGGAAGGGAAGATAGAAAAGATAAACAAAGCCGCCGCAAACATATTGGGAATAGACCCAGAAAAACTAAAAGGAAAGGATATAGAAAAGTTTATGGAAGAGATAGGACTTGATATAACCCATATAGACAGAGAACAAACAATACATTTTGATGGGAAGATAATAATAGCCAAAATAACAAAGATACCCCCGAAGGGCTACATACTGGTGTTTGACGATATAACAGAGATTGTAGCGGCGGAAAAAATATTGGTCTGGAAGGAGATAGCCCAAAGGATAGCCCACGAGATAAAAAACCCACTTACACCGATAAAACTGTCAGCTGAAAGGATAAAAAGACAGTATGAAAACCAAAACCCAAAGTTTCCACAAATCTTAGACAAATCTGTAGATGTAATATTTAAAGAGGTTGACCACCTGTCAAAATTAGTTAAAGAGTTTGGACAGTTTGCCTCTACAGACAGAAAGTTAAATCTAAAAGATGTTAACTTAAAAGGTCTGTTTGAAGAACTTAAAAACAGCTACCAGACAGAGGATTTTAAGATTAATATAGAGATACCTGAAGACCTAACGGTAAAAGCAGACCCAAAACTTATAAGACAGGCTTTCCAAAACATTATCCAGAACAGTTATGAAAGTGTAAAAAAAGGAAAGGGACAGTTAGATATAAAAGGTAAAAGGGAAAACTCAAAGGTAATCCTAACCTTTAAGGATAACGGGGAGGGTATATCCCCTACAGACTTGGAAAAGGTGTTTATCCCTTACTACTCTAAGAAGGCAAAAGGGTCTGGCTTAGGGCTAGCGATAACAAAGGAGATTATAGAGAAACACGGGGGAAGTATAAAAGCCCTACCCTCTGAGGAAGGGGCTTTATTCAAAGTTGAGTTAAAAGCTGGCTAATCCTTTTGTAAAGGCTATCCCTTACTGCCCTAAAATCGTCTATACCTCCGTCTGCAGGGTCTTTAAAAATCCATTTAACGACCCTTTTTGCAGGGATAAGTGGACAATCCCTTTCTGCTTCCTGACAGAGAATAACAGCTATATCTATAGTATCAGGTAGTTCATTAAGATGTTTAGAATACTGTCCAGTGTAGTCTATTCCAGCTTCATCTAAAACCTTTTTAGCAAGTGGGTGTATGTAGCCTGCTGGCTTTGACCCTGCGGAGTATACCTGTATATCTAAACTTTTCTGTTTAGCAATATGTTTGGCAATAGCCTCTGCAATCTGACTTCTGGCAGAATTCCCAGTGCAAATAAAGGCAAGGTTTTTCATAGGAAATTATTATATTATGAATAGTGCTAAAATTAGGAAATAGAGGTATTAATGAAAAAAGATAAGGAAGGGAAGAAGGAAAAGTATCTTACACTGGAAACTGATAAAGATGTTTGGGTTATAGGGGATATACA
>JAADEV010000076.1 GCA_013153295.1 Aquificota bacterium
AGTCCCATCAAAACAGCCTCAAACTAACTAACTTAGCTCCGCCTATAGCCTGTTTTTGCTATTTTGTTCTTTTTTTCTTTCTTCTTTCTACCCGGTTTTTATATTTGATTATCTTTTTCTTCTTCTTTTTCTTTTGCTGTTTTTCTTCTTCCTCTGTGGAAAGTTGGGCTTCTTCAAGTATTTTCTGGGTTTCTTCTTCTAATCTTTTCTTTTCCTCTTCCACTTCCTCTTGGGACACTATATCTGTTTTAAATAGATACTCTAATGTGTGTTGTTTTAGTCTAAACAGCATATCTTCAAAAAGATTAAAGGCTTCCTTTTTATACTCCACAAGTGGGTCTCTCTGGGCGTATCCCCTCAGATATACACTATCCCTAAGTCTGTCAAGCATATGTAGGTGTTCCTTCCATAGGTTGTCAAGCACCTGTAGGGTAATATACCTTTCAAACTCCCTCATAAGCCCAGAACCGTAATACTCCTCTTTCTTGTTGTAAGCCTCCTCTATTTGGGAAAAGATGTAGTCCTCAAGCTCCTGTCTGTCCCATTCCTTATCCCTTGGTATTTTTATATCTACACCAAGCCACTCTTTAAAGGAGTTTTCAAGGGCGTCTAAATCCCATTTTTCTTGATACTCACCTGCAGGGGCAAATCTGTCTATGTAGTAAAGCCCTACCTCCCTAAGCCATTGATTTAATTCCTCCTTTAGGTTTGCCCCCTCAAGTATCTCCCTTCTAAGGGAGTATATTACCTGTCTCTGTTTGTTCATAACATCGTCAAACTCAAGTAATCTCTTCCTTATTTGGAAGTTCTGACCTTCTATTCTTTTTTGGGCGTTTTCTATTGCCTTTGTCACCATAGAACTTTCTATAGGCTCTCCCTCTGGTATCTTTAGCCTGTCCATAAGGGTTTTTAACTTTTCCCCTCCAAATAGTCTAAGTAGGTCGTCTTCTAACGATAGGTAAAATCGTGATGAACCGGGGTCTCCCTGTCTACCTGCCCTACCCCTTAGCTGGTTGTCTATCCTTCTGCTTTCGTGTCTTTCTGTTCCTATAACTGCCAGTCCGCCTAATTCTATAACCTTTTTCTTTTCTTCTGCTGTTATTTTTTGGGCTTCTTTTAGGGCTTCTTTAAACTGTTCTTCTGTAGCCTCTTCAGGGGTAAGTCCCTTCTTTTTAAGTATCTCCTTTGCTAAAAATTCAGGGTTCCCCCCAAGGAGTATATCTGTTCCCCTTCCTGCCATATTTGTGGCTATTGTAACCGCCCCAAGTCTACCTGCCTGTGCTATTATTTCTGCTTCTTTTTCGTGGTGTTTTGCGTTAAGGACGTGGTGTTTTATTCCCCTTTTCTTTAGTAGGGCAGAAAGCTCCTCAGATGTTTCTATAGATGCTGTTCCAACTAATACAGGTCTACCTTGTTTGTGGAGTTCCTCTATCTCTTTTATTGCCGCTTCAAACTTTTCTTTTTTTGTTTTGTAAACAAGGTCTGGGTGGTCTTCCCTGATTACAGGTTTGTTTGTAGGTATTACAATAACATCAAGTCCGTAAATCTCTTTAAACTCTTCCGCTTCTGTTTCCGCTGTTCCTGTCATACCTGCTAACTTCTCATACATACGGAAGTAGTTCTGGAATGTTATTGAGGCTAAGGTTTGGTTTTCCGCCTCTATTTTTACCCCTTCTTTTGCCTCTATAGCTTGATGTAATCCGTCTGACCACCTTCTACCGGGCATTAACCTTCCTGTAAACTCGTCAACGATAATAACCTGCCCGTCTTTTACTACATAATCAACATCTCTGTGGAAAAGGGTGTTTGCCCTTAGGGATTGGGTTATTGCGTGGAGTATATCTATATTTTTCGGGTCGTATAGGTTCTCTATATTAAAGTATTTTTCTGCCTTTTCTGCCCCTTTTTCTGTTAAAACAGCTGTTTTGTTCTTCTCGTCTACTATAAAATCCTCTTCAGGGGTTAATGTTTTTACGAAACCATCGGCGGAGTAGTATACTGAAACATCTTCCCCAGAGGGTCCGGATATAATAAGTGGTGTCCTTGCTTCATCTATAAGTATACTGTCTACCTCATCTATTATGGCGTAGTGGTGTCCTTTTACCTGAACTATCTGGTCTTTTGAAAAGACCATATTATCCCTAAGGTAATCAAATCCAAACTCGTTGTTTGTCCCGTATGTAACATCTGCCTCGTAAGCCTTTCTCCTTTCTGTATCTACAGCGTGGGTAAAGAAATTTTTCCTTGCTTCCACATTAAACTGCTCAGGTGGTAGCAACTCCCCTTTAAAGCCCTTTGGCCATACCCTCATATCCTTTTCTAATGCTTCTTGAAACTTTTCTTCATCAACCCACTCTACCAGATAAGACCTGTTGTTGGTGTTTATTGCCCCTACATCAAGTCCTAAAAACTTATAAATTGAACCCATCCAAACGGCGTCCCTTTTTGCCAGATAGTCGTTAACTGTAACCAGATGGACGCCTTTCCCTGTTAGGGCGTTCAGGTATATGGATATGGCGGCAACAAGGGTTTTACCTTCCCCTGTTTTCATCTCTGCCACATTCCCTTTATGTAAAACAACTGCCCCTATCAGCTGGACATCAAAGGGTCTAAGCCCTAATGTTCTTTTTGATGCTTCCCTAACAAGGGCAAACGCTTCAGGGAGTATATCAACTATTTCACCTCTGGTAATTGCGTCAGAAAGCTCCTTATCAGACCTTACTTTTTCTATTAGCTGTAAACTTTTTTCCCTTAACTCTTTGTTTGAAAGCTGGTCAAACTCATCTTCAAGCTGGTTTATCTGCTGAACTATCGGCTTTATCTTTTTTATTTCCCTTTCATTCTTTGTCCCAAATATCTTTTTAAACAGGTATCCAATCATCTTTATTACCCTTCTTTCTTATTTTTATTTTTCAGAAAAATCTCATAAAAAACAAAACTGGCAATGCCTATTGTTATTGATGTATCTGCAATATTAAAGGCTGGCCAGTGGTAATCTTTTATATAAAAATCTAAAAAATCCCTTACTGCACCGATAAAAATTCTATCATACAAATTCCCAAAAGCCCCTCCACTGATAAGGGCAAGGCTTACTATCTCCCAGTTGGAAAGTTTTTTTCTGTTTACAATACTGTATACAGTTGTGATAATCGCTATAAAAAGTGAGGCAAATATAAGGACAGCCTTCCTTACTGTCTCTGAAGCCTGTGAAAGTATCCCAAAGGCGGCACCTTTGTTCCAAACAAGTGTAAGGTCAAAAAAGCCATCTATAACTTTTATCCTATCAACTTTAGAGAGATATGCCTCTGCTATCTCCTTTGTTATTAAATCAAGGGCTATAACCCCGAAGAATACAGATAGAAAAAGGGCTAACTTTCTATCCATTACTCTGACATTTTTCCTGTGTCGTCGTCTTCCAATGTTCCCGGGATAAAGTTGTAAAAACCAATATCATCAGATTTATTTGAAAAGGATTTTATTATCTCTTCATTTTGGCTACAGTCTATACACAACCTTACCCAAGGTATAGCCTCAAGCCTTTTCTCCCCTATCTGAGAACCACACTCCTCACAAATCCCGTATGTTCCGTTTTCTATCTTTCTAAGGGCTATATCTATCAGGAAAAGGGTTTCTTTTTCCGCTTGGGAAAGTTTGTAAAGGGTTTCCCTACTCATTTCAGAACTTCCTACATCTGCGTCATCTTCAACGCCACTTTTTTCATTTAGGTCTCCACCTGTGTTGGCGGAAAGGTTCTCTAAAATCTCTGCCTTTTTTTTCAGTAAGGTTTCTTTAATTTTTTCAATATCCATTCTGTAAATCCTCCCTCTTTTAATAAAATAAAGCAAGGACTAATAAATATATATTTTTCAGACCTATTCATCAATAATCTCAAACAGTTTCTCCCTTGAGGTTTCCCCTTTCAGGAGTTTTACTTTAGATTTTGATACCCCAAAATGTTCTGCAAGGAGTTCAACAACCCTTTGGTTTGCCTTTCCTTTCTCTGGGGGTTTATTTACCCTAACCTCAAGGTATCCTTCTTCTATCTGTCTTATCCCCTCTTTTTTTGAAGAGGGTTTAACCTTCACCTGAATTTTCATAAGAATAATTATATATTATAGTGAACTACACACCGACTAAAGTCGGTGGCTTCTCAGGGAGTTTGCTACTTTGATGTAGCCTTATCCCTGACAGGTGGTCACCACACCTTG
>JAADEV010000142.1 GCA_013153295.1 Aquificota bacterium
AAGTTATGATATAACTCATTGAGAGGAGTATACCTTATATATAGATTGAAAGTAGATATTAACCAGACTGGAGGTTTAGGATAATGTTTGAATACTCAGAAAAGGTTATGGACCACTTTATGAACCCGAGAAACTTAGGTGAGATACCTAACCCAGACGGATACGGACAGTGTGGGAACCCTTCCTGTGGAGATGCAATGCTTTTTACAATAAAAGTAAACCCAGAAAACGATGTAATAGAAGATGTTAAATTTAAAACATTCGGTTGCGGTTCTGCAATAGCAGTATCCTCTGTTTTAACAGAAATGGTAAAAGGTAAACCTATAGATTACGCACTTAACCTTACCTACAAAGAGATATTTGATGAGCTTGGTGGATTACCTTCCCAAAAGATACACTGCACAAACCTTGGACTGGAGACATTACACGTGGCAATAAAAGACTACCTTATGAAACAGGGAAGGGTTGAAGAGGCAAGTAAAATACCAGACTGTATAGAGGAGGACGAAGAAGAGGGCATTGACTTGGAGCATATCGGGTAATGGAAAAAAAGCGGAAGGCTGTAGCTTTATACTCTGGGGGGCTTGACAGCACCCTTGCAATAAAACTTATACAGAACCAAGGTATAGATGTTATAGCACTCCACTTTTACACAGGCTTTTGTATAACAGAAACAAAAAGAAGGAGAGGGGAAAAAAAGCCAGACGGCACACCTTATATGAACCCAGCCCTAAAATACGCCGCCAAATACGGCTTCAAGCTGGAAATAGTAGACATCTCAGAGGAATACTTTAATATTATTACCAACCCAAAGTATGGATACGGAGCAAATATCAACCCCTGTATAGACTGTAGAGCTTTTATGTATAGAAAGGCAAAGGAGTTGATGGGGGAGTTAGGGGCTGACTTTATAATATCTGGGGAGGTTCTAAACCAGAGACCTATGAGCCAGCACCTACAAGCTATGAAAACAATAGAAAGGGAAGCGGGGGTTGAAGGGTTAGTCTTAAAACCACTTTCAGCAAAGGTTCTACCCCCTACAATCCCAGAGATAAAAGGTTGGGTAGACAGGGAAAAGTTAGAGGGTATAGTTGGAAGGAGCAGGAAAAGACAGCTACAGCTGGCAAAGGAGCTTGGTATAGATGAGTTTGAACAGCCAGCTGGAGGTTGCTGTTATCTAACAGATGAAAACTTTGCCAGAAAGTATATGGAAGTCCTATCAACAGAAAATAGAATAACCAGAGAAGACCTATACCTACTTACAATAGGTAGGCATTTCAGATTACCTACAGGGACAAAGGTAATAGTCTCAAGGAACGAAGGGGAAGGGAACTTTATAAAAGGGCTGAAGAAAAACTACTGGTATTTTGAGCCTATAGGGAAAGGGGCTGTAGCAATAGCAAAACCAATAGAAGAAAGGGCTTTAACAGAGGAAGAAAAGAAGATGATAGCAGACCTTGTGGCAAGATATTGTAAAACAGGAGAAGGTGATAAAATAAATATAAAAATAGTAGCCCCAGAAACCCAACAGGAAGAAGTTATACAGGGACAGAGACTAAAAGAAGAAACACTTGAAAGCTGGAGGGTATAATGGATTTAGAAAATATAAAACCGGATATAACCCACGACGCCACAGGAACATTCTGCCCAATACCGATAACAGAGCTTGCAAAGGTGGTAAAAAACGCCCAAAAGGGACAGATTATAGAACTGCTTGCCGATGATGAAGGTTCTGTCCAAGATGTGCCTGCGTGGTGTGAAACAACCGGAAACCAGTTTTTAGGATATAAAGAGGAAGATGGAATATACATCTTTTATGTAAAAAAACAGCAGGATTAAAGGAAGATGAGAATAACAGAAGAGACAAAAGTATTCCACCTACTTGAAGAGTATCCTGAAAGTGAAGAGATTGTAAAAAAATACTTTGCCTACTTTTACCAACACGGACTTGTGGATATAGCCCTAAAAAGACTTTCAATAAAAGGGGCTTTTAATGTCCTAAACACCCCCCTTGAAGAAAGAAACCAGTTTTTTATAGAGCTAAACCAAAAGTTAGGCATAGATACACCAAAAATTATACTGGAGAGAGAGTGATGGTCAAAACAAAGGAACAGGAAGTAGAGGAAGTATTAGAAAAAATCAGACCTGCCCTCTCCCTTGATATGGGAGATATAAGACTGGTAAAGGTTGAGGACAGCACAGTTTATTTAGAACTTTTAGGAGCCTGTTCAACCTGCCCAGTGCCAGATATAACAATGAAAGATGTTATTATAGTAGCTATAAAAAACTTTTTACCTTGGGTAAAACAGGTTCAGATAGGACAGCATAAATTTGAGATAACAGTGTAATGGAACTAAATGGACAGACAGCAGTTTACGGTATTATAGGATACCCAGTAAAACACTCAAAATCCCCTACCTTCCAAACAAAGGCATTCCAACACCTTAACATAAACGCAGTATACCTACCTTTTGAGGTAAAACCTGAGGACTTAGAAAAGGCAATACAGGGAATAAAAGCCCTCTCAATAAAAGGCTTTAATATAACAGTCCCACACAAAGAGGAAGTAATAAAGTATTTAGATGAGGTGTCTCCAGAGGTAGAATACATAGGGGCTTGCAACACAGTGGTAAATATAGACGGATACCTGAAGGGATACAACACAGACGCCTACGGATTTATAACAGGATTAAAGGAGTTAGAGCCTTCTTTAGAGGGTAAAAAGGTGCTGGTTATAGGGGCAGGGGGAGCTTCCAGAGCAGTTATATACAGCCTTATAAAGGAAGGTGTAGACAAGATATACCTTGCAAACAGAACAATACAAAAGGCAGAAAAACTAAAGCTGGATTTTCTACCGCTGTCAAAGTTTGTCCAACAGATTATCCAGCCTATAACATTAGACCAGATAGACAACTACCTACCTGAAAGTGAAATTATCGTTAATACAACATCAGTAGGACTAAAGGAGAATGACCCCCACCTTTTTGATTACTCAAAGATAAACAAAAACCAAACTGTAGTGGACATTATCTACAAGCAGACACCACTGCTTAAAGTGGCGCAAGAAAAAGGCTGTAAATGGCAAGACGGACTGCCGATGCTACTTTACCAAGGGGCTAAAGCATTCCAGATATGGACTGGGAAAGAACCGCCGATAGATATAATGGAGGAGGTTTTAAAAAGTTAAAAAAAAGCCCCCCTTGGTGGAGGGGGGAAAAGGAGGGAGAGGGAGGAGGTCTAGGAGAAACTTACATTATGTAGTATATGCCTTTAGTGTGAAAATGTTGTGAAGAAATCAAAAAATTAATAACAAGGGGTAAAAAGGTGGGAAGGAAAGCCTTTACAGTAATACTAACAGTAGCCCTTTTATTTAACCTGTCTGTAGGGGAGGATTACTACCCAAGGGCAAAGATAACTATTGACCAGATAGACAACGACAGCTGGATAGACAACTACTTCCTGATAAAAAGGATAAACTTTCTACCTGCATTAAAGAAACATAAAGATGAGCTTGGGCTTACACAGGAGCAGATAAGACAGATAAACCAGTTTTACTCTATGTATTATCCAAAAATGCTGTATTTAGCCAAGGACATACAGGAAAAGGAAAACCAGCTTATAGACCTTATTATAAACGGTGGAGACCCTAAAAAAATTAGAAACCTTATAGTAGAAATTGCAGAAAAAAAGGCAGAGCTTACAGTTTACAACATAAAAGAAGTAAGGGCTATACAAAACGCCCTAACAAAGGAGCAGTTTGAAAAGCTGAAAAATTTAGCCCAAAGGGACATAATTTAAAGTATAATGAAAAAAACCCTTGTAATACTGTTTAGTATACTGCCAGCCTTATCATTTGGGCTTACAGTGGAAGAGGCTGTAGATATAGCCCTGCACAACCACCCTTACATAAAACAGGAGGAACACCTTTTACTGTCAAAAAAATACGACTACCTGTCTACATACTCCCTTTTCTTTCCAAGAGTGGAGTTTACATACAGATATACAGACTATCAGGATACATACTTAGGTGATTACTTCTCTATGAGATACTCTATAACCTTTCGGTGGAAGGTGTTTAACTCAGGAAGGAACATACTAACAAACAAACAGAAGAAAGCCCTATACCTTTCACAAAGGGAGCAGTTTGAAGAGGGTAAAATACAAACAGTATACAAAGTAAAAAAGGCATACTACACAGC